>JAIFMR010000126.1 GCA_020048255.1 Rhodoferax sp.
TGCAACTCGGCCTTGAGTTTGTCTGCGCCGCGTTTGGTAATAGGAAGAGTCGCCACTGGGTGCTCCGTCAAATGAAGATGATCCAAAATGAAACCGCCGAACGTTGCCGTTCGGCGGTATGGGGCAATTATGCCGCGATTGTGGTGCTGGTCTGGATGAAACGGCAGGTGAATGTCGAGTTGGGTGAACTCACATGGCCCGCAGTTGGGCATGCATCTCTTGAACCGAGATCACATCCAGGTTGTCCATGTAGTGCATGCCCTCGACCGCTGCCTCCGCACCCGCAATGGTTGTGAAAGTGGTGACGCGCGCCAACAGTGCCGAAGTGCGAATCTGGCGCGAATCGGCAATGGCGTTGCGACGCTCTTCCACGGTGTTGATAACCAACACGATGTCATTGTTTTTCAGCATGTCCACAATGTGGGGACGCCCTTCAGTGACCTTGTTGACCACGCCGCAGGGCACACCGGCGGCGTTGATGGTTGCGGCCGTGCCCTTGGATGCCACGACAACAAAATCCATAGCAACCAGCGCACGCGCTACCTCGACTGCACGCGGTTTGTCATTCTGTTTCACAGAAATAAAGACCTTGCCTGTGCGTTCGCCGGTCGGGGTGAAGGGGCGCGGCAGTTTCGAGCCCGCACCCAACTGCGATTTCACAAAGGCTTCACCAAAGGTCTTTCCCACTCCCATCACTTCGCCGGTGGATTTCATCTCCGGGCCCAAAATGGTGTCGACTCCCGGGAATTTGACAAACGGGAACACCGCCTCTTTGACGCTGAAGTACGGCGGTGTCACCTCGCGTGTGATGCCCTGGGAGGCCAGGGTCTGACCCACCATGCAACGCGCCGCCACCTTGGCCAGCTGCACCCCCGTGGCCTTGGACACAAATGGCACGGTGCGTGACGCCCGCGGATTGACTTCCAGCACGAAAATCACATCCTGCCCCTCAATGTGCTGAATAGCAAACTGCACGTTCATCAGCCCAACGACATTCAGGGCCTGGGCCATGGCCGCAGTTTGACGTTTGATCTCGGTGACGGTCGCAGCAGACAAGCTGTAGGGTGGCAAGGAGCAGGCTGAATCCCCGCTGTGCACGCCGGCTTGCTCGATGTGTTCCATGACCCCACCAATGTAAGTGGCTCCAGTCGCGTCCCGCACGCAATCGACATCGCACTCGATGGCATCGTTCAAGAAGCGGTCCAGCAGCACCGGCGAGTCGTGGCTGACCTTGACCGCTTCGCGCATGTAGCGCTCCAGGTCGCGTTGCTCATGGACGATCTCCATGGCCCGGCCGCCCAGCACATAGCTGGGGCGCACCACAAGTGGGTAACCCAGCGCGGCGGCTTTTTCAAGCGCTTCAGGTTCCGTACGCGCCGTGGCATTGGGCGGCTGACGCAATTGCAACTGGTGCAGCAATTTCTGGAAGCGTTCACGGTCTTCAGCGGCGTCAATCATGTCCGGACTGGTGCCGATGATAGGCACACCGTTGGCTTCCAAGTCCAGCGCCAATTTCAGGGGCGTTTGGCCGCCGTACTGCACGATCACGCCAAAGGGCTTCTCTTTGTCCACAATCTCCAGCACGTCTTCCAGCGTCAGTGGCTCAAAGTACAGCCGATCAGAGGTGTCGTAGTCGGTAGAAACAGTCTCGGGGTTGCAGTTGACCATGATGGTCTCGTAACCATCTTCGCGCATGGCCAGGGCCGCATGCACGCAGCAGTAGTCAAACTCAATGCCCTGACCAATGCGGTTGGGGCCACCACCCAGCACCATGATTTTTTTGTTGTTGGTGGGTGCGGCTTCGCACTCGGCACCTTCGGCCTCATAGGTCGAATACAGGTAGGCCGTATTGGTGGCAAATTCAGCCGCACAGGTGTCAACACGCTTGTACACGGGGCGCACGCCCAAGGCGCGACGGCGCCCACGCACCGCGGTGTCGGTGGTCTTGAACTGCTTGGCCAGCCGACGGTCTGAAAAGCCCTTTTGTTTCAGGGCGCGCAGCGTGGCTGCGTCAATGCCATCCAACGCCGTACCGACCTCTGGCTGTGGCAAGCGTTCAATCTCCAACTCCAGTTTGACGATCTGCTCAATCTGCACCAGGAACCAGCGGTCGATTTTGGTGATGTCAAACACCTCTTCGACGCTCCAACCGGCAGCAAAAGCGTCGCCCACGTACCAGATGCGGTCCGGGCCGGGCTCACCCAGCTCTTTTTCCAGCAGCTCGCGGTCCTGGGTTTTTTCATTCATGCCATCCACGCCGACTTCCAGGCCACGCAGAGCCTTCTGAAAGGATTCCTGAAAGGTCCGGCCCATGGCCATCACCTCGCCCACCGACTTCATTTGTGTCGTCAAGCGGCTGTCGGCAGCGGGAAATTTCTCAAACGCAAAACGTGGAATCTTGGTGACCACATAGTCAATGCTGGGCTCAAAACTGGCCGGTGTCGCACCGCCTGTGATTTCGTTGCGCAGTTCGTCCAGGGTGTAGCCCACTGCCAGCTTAGCCGCCACCTTGGCAATCGGGAAACCGGTCGCCTTGGAGGCCAGCGCGGAAGACCGACTAACCCGGGGGTTCATCTCGATCACCACCATGCGTCCATCCTGGGGGTTGATGGAAAACTGCACGTTGGAACCACCGGTGTCGACGCCAATTTCGCGCAGCACGGCCAAAGAGGCGTTGCGCAAAATCTGGTATTCCTTGTCGGTCAGCGTTTGTGCTGGCGCCACGGTGATCGAGTCGCCGGTGTGCACGCCCATGGGGTCGAGGTTCTCAATCGAGCAGACAATGATGCAGTTGTCGGCCTTGTCGCGAACCACCTCCATCTCGTATTCTTTCCAGCCCAAGAGCGATTCTTCAATCAGCAGCTCGTTGGTCGGCGAGGCTTCCAGGCCGCGCTTGCAGATGACTTCAAACTCTTCAGGGTTGTAGGCAATGCCACCGCCCGTGCCACCCAAGGTAAAACTGGGGCGAATCACTGTCGGGAAACCCACCGTGCGCTGCACATCCCAAGCCTCGCTCATGCTGTGGGCAATACCTGAACGCGCCGAGCCCAGGCCGATTTTGGTCATGGCGTCCTTGAACTTGAGGCGGTCTTCGGCCTTGTCAATGGCCTGCGGCGTGGCACCAATCAACTCGATAGGTTTGCCCGTGGCTGCACCGGTGTATTTTTCAAGCACGCCGTTATGCCACAGGTCCAGCGCACAGTTCAGCGCGGTTTGCCCGCCCATGGTGGGCAAAATCGCATCGGGACGCTCTTTGGCAATGATCTTCTCAACTGTTTTCCAGGTGATGGGCTCAATATAGGTGACATCCGCCGTGGCGGGGTCGGTCATGATGGTGGCGGGGTTGCTGTTGATCAGAATGACTTTGTAGCCTTCCTCACGCAGCGCTTTACAGGCTTGCACCCCGGAATAATCGAATTCGCAGGCTTGGCCAATGATGATGGGGCCAGCGCCAATGATCAGGACGCTTTGGATGTCGGTACGTTTTGGCATGTTGTGAACTGCTCTCTCGTTGTCACGCGCAAGCACGGGGCCTGCAATTACACATATAAAAAATCACGGCGTTCAGACTAGCTCAGGTTGGCCGTCGCCAACTTGGCGCCAAACCACAAAAACAAGCTACCCACCAGGCTGGACAGCCCAGCTGAAAGCCGTCTGCGCTCGCTGAAAGTCTGTGCCAGTCGGGCACCCGCAAAAATGAGTGCCGTCAAGTAGGCCGCGCTGAAGACCATCAATATGGTGCTCAATATCAGGAAGGGCACTTCAGGCTGGGCATAGGCCGGATCAATGAACTGCACAAAAAACGACAGCAAAAACAAAATGGCCTTCGGGTTCAGCAAGCTGATCACCAGGGCACGCCGAAATGGCCGCTGCAAATGGGCAGCGGCGGTGGGTGCCTGGGGGCTGGATGCCACCATGTTTTGCTCGACCGGGGCCTGTGGCGACCGAAAGCCCGCCAAGGCACCGCGCAGCAGATTCAAACCCACCCAAGAAAGATAGGCTGCACCAGCCACCTTGACCACCATGAAAATAGCTGGATGGGTGCGTAACAGACTGGCCGCACCCAACGCCGTCAGAGCCAACAAAATGGTGTCACCCACGAACACCCCAAAAGCGCCTTGAAAGCCGGGGCGCACGCCACGCGCTGTTGCGACCGACAACACATACAAGGAATTAGGGCCGGGCAGCAAAATAATGCCAAACGCCCCGACCACGTAAGTCCACAAATCGGTCACACCATAAAAACTCATCCACGCGACTCCATGGACGCAATGAAACGGTCGAACAGGTAGCCAATGTCGTGCGGACCGGGCGACGCTTCCGGGTGACCCTGGAAGCAAAACGCCGGCTTGTCCGTGCGCGCCAAGCCTTGCAGCGTGCCATCAAACAGGCTGACATGGGTCGCACGCAGGTTGACTGGCAAGGTCTTTTCATCGACCGCAAATCCGTGGTTCTGGCTGGTGATGGACACGCGGCTACTGTCCAAATCCTTGACCGGATGGTTGGCACCGTGGTGACCAAACTTCATTTTGAAAGTTTTGGCGCCGCTGGCCAACGCCATGATCTGGTGGCCCAGACAAATGCCAAAGGTGGGAATGCCGGATTCGATCAACTTTGCTGCGGCGGTAATGGCGTAATCGCAGGGCTGAGGGTCCCCCGGGCCATTGCTCAAGAAAATGCCGTCCGGCTGGTGTTTAAGCACATCAGCCGCCGACGTTTGAGCCGGCACCACAGTGACCCTGCAACCCCGCTGCGCCAACATGCGCAAAATGTTTTTCTTCACGCCAAAGTCATACGCCACCACATGAAAGCGGGGCTCGGTTTGTTCGCCATAGCCTGGTTTGCCACCCAGTGAGGGGTTGGACAAGGACCACTCGGTCTGTGTCCAGTCGTAACCAGCACTGGAACTCACCACTTTGGCCAGATCCAGTCCCGACATGCAGGGCGCGCTTCGAGCCTGGGCCAAGGCCTTGTCGATCGCTGCCTGGTCAACGACAGCACCTTCAGCCAAGGCCAAAATGCAGCCGTTTTGTGCCCCTTGGCTACGCAACTGCCGCGTCAATTGGCGGGTGTCGATGTTGGCGATGGCCACCGTGCCTTCAGACACCAGATATTGACTCAGCGTTTGGGTCGAACGAAAGTTGGAGGCCAGCAAAGGCAAGTCCTTGATGATCAGACCCGCAGCGTGAATCTTGTCAGCTTCCACGTCGTCGGGATTCACACCGGTGTTGCCAATGTGCGGGTAAGTGAGCGTGACGATCTGCTGGCAGTAGCTGGGGTCGGTGAGGATTTCCTGATAACCGGTCATGGAGGTGTTGAACACCACCTCTCCGACCGTCGAGCCAGCCGCACCGATGGAATGACCTGTATAGACCGTGCCGTCTGCGAGCGCCAGAATGGCGGGTGGGTGATTTCCCTGAAGAGACAAAAGCACTGGGTTCTCCGAAAAAGTTGCGGGTACGCCCAAGCACACTCAAGAGACTCCTCTTGGAACTGCTGTCAATCGGGAAGGGGCTTGGGCTGCTGCTTTGAGCGTACGCGGATGCGAAAGTGGCTGCAATTATAGCCGAGGGGCGCTGCCAAAACGCCTTCGACAACCCGTCTGAAAAGGGTTTACCCCAGGTGGAGGGTAACGCTCGCGTGCAGGCAAATGGCCGCCGCGGTCGCCACATTGAGCGACTCCTCGCCGCCGGGCTGGGCAATGCGGACATGCTGATTGGCACGGGCTTCTATCTCGGCGCAAACACCCTGCCCTTCATGCCCTAGCGCCCATGCACAGGGCATGGGTAGCTCCTTTTTTTGAAGCAACTGATGCAAAAAGTGACCTCGATGCGAGCTGGTCACCAGAACCGGCACCTGTAATCCGTCGAGCAAGCTCAGGTCGGCGCCCTCCAAGAGCTGCAAACCCCAATGTGCCCCCATGCCCGAGCGCAACACCTTGGGCGACCACAGCGCTGCGGTGCCCTTGAGGGCAATCACCTGTTTAAAACCAAAAGCCGACGCACTGCGCAAAATGGCACCCACATTGCCAGCATCTTGAACGCGGTCCAGAATCACCGTGGCGACGTGGGCTTGCAGCGGGGCAGACGCTGGCAAGTCAAAGACAAAACCCATGCGTGCGGGTGACTCAAGAGCGCTGATGGCATCATAGAACACATCCGGTATCACTACATTTTTGATAGCTGCTTGCGTATATTTTTCCTTGGCTAGAGGCCAAAATGTCTCAGAAAACACCCCCACCTCCGGGCGCACGCCGCGTTGCAAGGCGGCGCGTACCAAATGGTCACCTTCCGCCCAAAAACGGCCTTGTTTGCGGTAATCCGTGGAGCCGCTCGCCAGGCGTCGTAGGTCCTTCAAGAAGGGGTTATCGCGTGAACTGATGAGGGTGGGCGCGCTCATGGCATGTCCCCTGCTGGGCTCGAACGCTTTGACGCCAGGACCTCAGTGACCGGACGAAACGTCTTGCGATGCGCCGGGCAGGCACCGTGTTCACGCAGGGCCGCCAGATGCTGTGCGGTGCCATAGCCTTTGTGCTGGGCGAATCCGTAGGCGGGATACTGCACATCAAATTCTTTACACCAGTGATCACGCGTGACTTTGGCCAAAATCGATGCAGCAGAGATCGCCGCAATCAAGGCATCGCCCTTGACAATGGCTTCGCAGCGCATGGGCAGCACCGGCAAACGATTGCCATCCACCAGCACCAGTTTGGGCGGCAGGCGCAGCCCCTCCACGGCACGGCGCATGGCCAGCAAGGTGGCTTGGAGGATATTGAGCGACTCGATTTCTTCCACGCTGGCCTGGGCCACGGCAAAACACAGCGATTTGCCTCGAATTTCGTCAAAGAGTCGCTCGCGTCTGAGGGCCGTCAGCTGCTTGGAGTCGTTCAAGCCGGCAATGGGGTGCAGGTCATCCAAAATGACAGCCGCAGCCACCACGGGACCGGCCAGGGGCCCCCGGCCCGCTTCATCGACGCCAGCGATCAAGCCATTGGCATGCCACTGCAGTGCCACCTGCTTCATGGATGGCAGACGGGTTTTGCGCGCAGGTTTAGGCCGGGAGGAGTTTGGCGATGGCATTGGTAGCAAGAAGTGAGGTATTGCGCTGCAACTCGGCGTGCAACGCTGAAAAACGATGTTCCAGTTGCGCAATTTTTGCAGGCTGCGCCGAGCGTGCATGCAGCCACACCAGCACTTCTTGGGCTAGGGCTTGCGGCGTTGCAGCGTCCTGCAAGAGCTCAGGCACAACAAACTCGCGGCACAAAATATTCGGCAAACCCACCCAGGGTTGGAGTTTCTTGCGGCGCATGATCTGCCAAGACAAAGCACTCATGCGGTAAGCAATCACCATCGGTCGTTTGAACAGGGCCGCCTCCAACGTGGCCGTGCCACTGGCAATCAGGGTGACATCACAGGCCGCCAGCGCAGCGTGGGACTGGCCGTCCAGCACCTTTAGTTCTGGCCCCAAGCCGCTGGAGCGTGCCGCCTCGAGAATGCGCGACTTCAGCGCGGGGATCGCTGGAACTATAAATTGTGTAGCTGGAGCCGCTTTTTTGATCAGGGTTGCAGCCTGAAAGAACCCGGCAGCCAAATGCTTCACCTCGGATTCGCGGCTGCCCGGCAAAATGGCCACCACCGGGGCATCGACAGCCAGCCCCAACCGCCGGCGCGACTGATCCCGGTCCACCTGCATGGGAATCACATTGGCCAGCGGGTGCCCGACATAAGTGGCAGCGATGCCATGCTGAGCCAGCAGTGCGGGTTCGAACGGGAAGATACACAACACATGATCCACGCTGCGTTTGATTTTTTCCAGCCGCTCAGCACGCCAGGCCCAGACCGATGGACACACAAAATGAACAGTCTTGACACCCTGGGCTTTGAGTGCGGCCTCCAGATCTAGATTGAAGTCGGGGGCATCTACACCAATGAAAACATCGGGCCTGTCAATGAGCAAACGGGCCTTGAGCTGGGTACGAATACCGACAATTTCACGGTAGCGGCGCAAGACTTCCCAGCCAAAACCGTGCACCGACAACTTGTCATGCGGCCACCAGGCTTGAAAATCGCGTTGAGTCATTTGCGGGCCACCGATGCCGACGCTTTGCATGTCCGGCCAACGACCCTGCAAACCATCGAGCAGCAAGCCCGCTAGCAAGTCGCCCGAGGTTTCGCCAGCGACCAGCGCAAACTTGATCATGACGCCAACACCCCCACTAGCGCACGATGCCGCGCTGGGGTGAAGATTGCTCCAAAAATGCCAGCATCATCTGCACATCCGGCGTGCACTCTGGGTACTTTTGATCCAATTCAGCAATGCGTTCACGGGCAGCGTGCAATGTCAGGTCGTCGCGGTACAGAGCCTTGTGCATAGCTTTCACAGCAGCAACGCGTTCCACCGAGAAGCCGCGACGACGCAGACCTTCGTAGTTCATGGAACGGGCTGCGGCAGGCTGACCCTGGCACATGACAAACGGTGGCAAGTCCGCAAACAGCAGCGTGCACATGGCCGTCATGCTGTGCGCACCAATGCGAACAAACTGATGAACCACGGTAAAGCCGCCCAAAATCGCCCAGTCACCCACATGCACATGACCGGCCAACTGCGAATTGTTGGCAAAAATGGTGTTGTTGCCCACCTGGCAATCATGCGCAAGATGGACATAGGCCATCAGCCAGTTGTCATTACCCACGCGGGTCACGCCCACATCACCGGGTGACCCAATGTTGAAGGTGCAAAACTCACGGATGGTATTGCGGTGACCGATCACCAGCTCACAGGGTTCACCCGCGTATTTTTTGTCTTGCGGAATGGCACCCAGGGAGCTGAACTGAAAAATTCGGTTGTCCGTGCCAATGGTCGTGTGGCCTTCAAT
>JAIFMR010000060.1 GCA_020048255.1 Rhodoferax sp.
CCTCTTGCTCATTGAGCCCGACGCGCGCCACTTCGGGGTCGGTGAACGTGGCCCACGGAATCACCGAATAATCGACCTTGAAACGTTTGAAGTCGCCAAACAGTGCATTCACCGCGGCGTACCAGGCCTGATGCGCCGCCGTGTGGGTGAACTGGAACGGTCCGGCCACATCACCTGCGGCAAAAATGTTGGGGTAGAGGGTTTGCAGGTAGTCATTCACCAACACCGTGCGCCCGGTAGGAATGCCCAGCGCTTCCAGGCCATAACCTTCCAGGCGGGCTTGGCGTCCCACGGCGCACAGCAGCTGGTCAAACTCAATGCGTACCTCACGCCCCTGGTGCGCCACCACCAGCACCTTGGCTGCGCCCTGGCGCTCGCAACGCAGCGCCTGGTGGCCGGTGAGCACCTGCACGCCATCGGCGCGCAGTGCCTCGGCGACCACGGAAGACACCTCCAGGTCTTCGCGCACCATCAGACGCGGGGCCATTTCCACCACCGTGACTTGCGAGCCCAGCCGGGCAAAGCTTTGCGCCAGTTCACAGCCAATCGGGCCACCACCTAGCACCACCATCCGGGCCGGCGGCTCATCCAGCTCGGCAAAGGTGTGCCACAGGGTGTCGCTGGTCACATAACCGACCTCGTTCAAGCCAGGCAGCGGTGGCACAAACGGGCGTGCGCCAGCCGCAATGACGATGTTGCGGGTCGTCAGGGTTTGTTTTCTGCCGTTGGCCAGGGCAATCTCAACCGTCCAGGGGTTGATCAGGGTGGCGTGGCCTTGCAGCACCTCCACCCCCAGTTCGGTGTAGCGCTCGATGCTGTCATGCGGCGCAATGGCGGCAATCACGGCCTGCACGCGTTGCATCACTTTCTTGAAAGAAATCGGCCTGTAGCCCAAGTCCTGATTGCGTGAGACGCTATTGAGTCCATAGCGATCTGCATGCTGCATCTGGTGGGCCAGGGTGGCGCTTTTGATCAAAGCCTTGCTGGGCACGCAGCCGTAGTTGAGGCAGTCGCCGCCCATCTTGTGTGCTTCCACCAGCGTCACCCGGGCCTTGACGTTGCGATCAAAGGTCTTGGGCCGCACCGCTGCCCAGCGCGCGTAAACCTGGCGTCGCCGCAACGCGTCAACGGCTTGGCGCGCCAGCCAGGGGAACACGCCCAGCAGGGCAAACGAGCCCAGCAGGGTCGGGCTCAGAATGCCCTGGATCGAACTGAGCTGTGCCAACTGGGTGCCGGCGTTGACAAACACCGCCGTGCCGGCCAGCATGCCCAGCTGGCTGACGATATAGAAAACCCAAACGCGCATCTGGGTCAGCCCCATCACCAGGTTGATGACAAAAAAAGGCACCAGTGGCACCAGCCGCAGGGTAAACAGGTACAACGCCCCGTCACGTTGGATGCCCTGGTTGATGTCGGCCAGGCGTTGACCAAAACGCGCTTCAATGCTGTCGCGCAAGACAAAGCGCGCGGTTAAAAAAGCCAGCGTCGCGCCCAGGCTGGAGGCAAATGAGATCAGCAGCAGACCCCAACCCAGGCCAAAAATCGCTCCACCCACCAAGGTCAGCATCACCGCGCCGGGAATCGACAGTGCAGTGGCCAGCACGTACACCCCAAAATAGACAGCAGCCACGCTCAGAGGTTGCTCAGCATACAAGGCGGCAAAACGTGCCTGGCTTTGCTGCAGGTAGTCCAGGCTCAGGTAGCGGCCAAGATCCAGCGCGACAAAAGTGCCCAGAGCGGCCAGCACCGCCAGCAGCAACAAGATTTTTGTGATTTTCATGCGCTGGTTGCCCTTCTTTGGATGATGAAAATCGGGTCTTGGCCTGATCTAAAAAGAGTAGTTGGCTATCTTATGAGGAGCATTACAGGTCGCTATACGACGAGTTGCTCCATTCGACATGAGGTTCAGACTGTCGCATATCGCGCAGCTGTTCCAGCATGATCTGGCTCAGGGCTTGCAGCGTCGCCAGCTCGGTGGCGTCATCTCCCAGCCCCTGGGCGGGTAGCCGGGACAGCAAGGGGGCTGCCGCCTGATGCAGGGCTTGATGGCTGGCTTGCAGGTCTGAAAAACCCAGGTGATGGGCAAAGCGGCGCTGGGTGGCGGGTTTGCTCAGCCATTGGCCAAAGCGGCACAGCTGTCTGTCGTTGGCGGGTACCAGTTGGGTCGGCTGAGCCAGGTAGTCGTGCACTTGTTTGAGCCAGGCGCGATGCTCAATTTCGGCCAGCAACATCGCCATGTCACGCGGCGGGGCGGCTTCGCTGTGGGCCCAGCTGGTGGGTGGGCGCCACTTCAGCAACCAGTCGGGGACCTCGCCGGCTGGCATGGGTCGGGCAATGGCATAGCCCTGACCAAACGCGCAGCCGAATTCAATCAAGGTACGCCCCAGGGCTTCGGTCTCGACGCCTTCAGCCAGGGCCCGGCGTTCAAAGTTTCGGGCCAGGCCCAGCACACTGTTGACGATGGTGGCGTGCTCAGCATCGTCCAGCATGCCGCGCACAAAGCTTTGGTCAATCTTGAGGGTGTGGGCGGCCAGCTGCTTTAAAAAGGTCAAGGACGAGTAACCGGTGCCAAAGTCATCGAGCGCGCATTCAAAACCCAAATTTTGCAACTGGGCAATCAGCGCCGAGACATGTGCCATGTTTTCCAGGGCACCGGTTTCCAGGATTTCTAGCTCCAGCTGGTTTGGCAACACGCTGGGTTCTTGGTGCAGTTGCTGCTTCAGCCGGTCGGTGAAATCGGGGTCATGCAGCTGCAGGGCATCAATGTTGACACTGACGGTGGTCTGCAGGCCCTGGGCGGTCCACTGCGCCAGCTGGGCCAGAGCGGTTTCAATGACCCAGTCGCCCAGCGTGATGGCCAGCGGGTGTTTGTCCAGCAAGGGGATAAACACCGCCGGCGGCAGTGTGCCGCGTGTGGGGTGTTGCCAGCGAATCAGCGCCTCAAAACCAATCACCTCCCCTGTGATCAGCTGCACCTTCGGCTGGTAGTAAAGCACAAACTGGTTTTGCTCAAGCGCCAGGCGAATCTCGTCAATGCGCATCAGCCGATCCCGGGTGACCTCATCGTTGATCGGGTCAAAAAGGTGGTGGCGGTTTTTGCCTGCCTGTTTGGCCAGGTACATGGCCTGGTCTGCCTGACGCAGCAACTGCTCGGCGTCAAACTTGTCCTTGGGTTGAAACAGGGTGACACCGATGCTGGCGGTGACTGTCAGCTTGAGTCCGTTCAACATCAGGGGTTGCGACAACAACCGCAGCAGGTTTTGCACCGGATCAATATAGGCGTCAGGATGATCCAGGTGGCTAAAAATCACGGCAAACTCATCACCCCCAATGTGCGCCAGTAACTGGTGCTCTTGCATGGCTTGGGTCAGCCGCTGGCTCACCTCCACGATCAGCTGGTTACCCACCAACAACCCATGGGTGTGGTTGAAGGCAGCAAAGTCATCCAGGTCAATGTAAGCCACCGCCAGATGCTGCTGCTCGGTAGTTTTTGCCATGTCGATGGCCAAGGTGTCGACAAACAACTTGCGATTGGGCAGGCCAGTTTGTGCGTCGTGGTGGGTGATGTATTCGATCTGCTCGCGGTGGGCCCGTTGCTCGGTGATGTCATGGCTGATGCCCAGAACGCCAATGAGCTCGCCGCTGGAATGGTGCATGGCCACCTTGGTGGTTTCCAGCAGCCGGCGCTGGCCGTCACTGGCAAAGGTCACCCACTCTTCATTGACCACCGGGTGTTGGGCCGCCATGGCCGCCCGGTCGTGCTCCTGAAAAAAATCAGCCAGTTCTTGGGTCACAAAGTTATGGTCGGTTTTACCCACAATGGCCGATTCAGCCGCGCCAAAAAAGCGCTCGAACGCTGGGTTGCAGGCCAGGTAAACCCCTTGCACGTTTTTGAGCCAGATCAGGTCGGGGATGGTGTTGACCAGGGTGCGCAGGTGCGATTCGCTGGCCTGCAGGGCTTGTTCGGCCCGGTGCCGCTCGGTCACGTCCGAAACGATGGCCAGTACGCTGGTTTGGCCATTCAGGTCGAGCGGTACCCGCTCGATGTTGGCCGCAAAAATGCTGCCGTCTTTGCGCCGTACCGCAATGGCCAGGGAGTCCTGGGTTTGCCCGGCCTTCATGCTCTGAAAGTCGCTTTGAACTGTGGCCAAGTCCTCGGGTGGATGAATGTCCAGCGGCGTCATCGTCAGAAGTTCGTCCTGACTGTAGCCCAGCATCCGGCAAAACCAGGGGTTGGCAAAGACAAACAGCCCCGTCTTTGCGTCGGCGACCACCAGCCCGGTGGGCACATGGTCCAACAGGGTGCGCAAATGTTTTTCAAGCGGGGAAGATGCGGCGTGACTCTGATTCGCACCGTCCTGTAAAAAGTGCCAGCGGTCTTCAGTGCTGCGCAATGCCTCTTCTGCACGTTGACGGGCCAGCTTTTCGTGCATCAGTTCCAGCGCCTGGGCCGATACCGTCTGGTACATCGACAGCACAGTTTGAATCAGCACCGCGGTGGCGCCGCGCATTTCAATGTCGGCAGCGTGCTGCGCGGCCTGGATACTTTGGCCCTGATTGACGCCCTTGACCACCATGGCCATGCGCTTGTCATTGTCCAGAATATGGTAGGCCAGCCATTGTGTCAGGTAAGAAAACAGGTCGTCCAGAACCGTCTGGAAAGGGCGAGAGCCTGAGCGCAATTCTTCGATGTGCGAAAAAAACTTTTGGTGACTCTGGATGTGCTGCGCCAGCCAGCTGTCGCCCTCCATCGCGGTATGCCAAATGCCTTCTTCGGTGGAAAAATGGTAGACCGCGTAGTCGGCCAACTCACCCAAGATGCCATGAATCTCGGCCTCGGT
Organism: Rhodoferax sp.; assembly: GCA_020048255.1. Classification (GTDB taxonomy): domain Bacteria; phylum Pseudomonadota; class Gammaproteobacteria; order Burkholderiales; family Burkholderiaceae_C; genus Rhodoferax. The sequence goes on from JAIFMR010000060.1 coordinate 4,842, forward strand.
GGCGCCCTGCACATGTTGTTGTGCCAGGCGGTTGAGCAGCTTGACCAGCACCCGGTGCTGCTCATCGATCAGGGCAATGCCGGTTTCGAGGTGCGGGTTCCAGGGGAAAATTTCAAACATGGAGGTGGTCGATTCTTCAAGGGGTGCGGGCGGCATCCACAACCTTGAGAAAATGCAGTTTAAGCCGTAGCAAAACGCTGGTTCAGGTAGTTGATGACGGCGCCGGACTCGGTGATCCATTGCACCTGGCCTGAGGCATCGGTGACCTTCAGGCAGGGCACTTGGTCGCGGCCGCTGCCCTGTAGCAAATCAGCCTTGTTTTGCAGATCATGCTGGGCGTCACGGCGCTCAATCGGCAGCGCCAACCGGTGTATTTCCTTGCGTACCTTGATACAAAACGGACAGGTTTGAAACTGATACAGCACCAGGCCCCGGCAGGCTTGATCCACCTGCGCCTGCTGCGCTGGCTGGCGCACCACGGGTTTGGCGCGGCTGAGAACTTCCCAGATCAACATGAAGGGACCGAGCACGAGCCGCAGGGTTTTGAAGAAGAGTCGGATCAGAATTTTCATAAGGAGAGGTATTGCGTCGTGTACCGTCGTGAGAGTGGGTCAATGGTAGCTGCTCGCCAGTTCTGGGTCACTCAGGCGTGATGGTCTTGCCATTGGCAATGCGACAGCGCTGAAGGTCACAGGCTGTCGGCATGACCGAGCGGTATTCCACACCCCCCGGCAACGCGCCGCCGCCCCGGATGGCACAGGTCCCGCCTTGGCCATTGGTGTAATACGAGGTGACGTCCACGCAGCGCCTGGAGTGCGCCATCAGGCCAAAGAGATGACCCATTTCGTGCGAAATAACCATTTGCAAGGTTTGGCGTGAGTCAAAAGCCGGGTTGCGTGCCTTCAGCAGGTCAAAAGCTGCAGGGCCCAGCGACAAGGTGCGCTCACCCAGATTGGCCAGGCCAAAGTTACGGCGGCTGCCCTGCTCGCTCCACTGCACCAGGATGGCCCCTTGGCGTAACTCGGCCTCGGCGGGCCAGCGCAACACTTTAGAGGGCACACCGCATTGCGACCAGGCCTGAGCCGCGTTCTGTACTGACGTCAGCACCAGCGTGGCATCAAACCAGGCGGGCGCAAAAGCATGTTTGTAGACAAAGACCAGGGGTGAACTCAGCGCCGCCCGATCCTGGCCGTCGCCCCAGGTGCTGATCTCGCCGGGCAGGCACTGGCTAATTTCCTGGTCGCGCAGTGTGGTGTTGGCCCGCGCCGCAGTGCCCATCCAGAAGATAGATAAGAAAATGAGCACTAGCCCACGTCTGTATTTCCTATTACGCTTCATAAGTTATAGCAAAAATATCTTTCCAGGATTCATGATGTTGTCCGGGTCGAGGGCCTTTTTGATGGTGCGCATCATGGCAATGGCGCCAATGCCAGCCTCTTCGACCAAAAAATCAATCTTGTGCAACCCCACGCCGTGTTCGCCGGTGCAGGTGCCGCCCAACTGGAGCGCCCGCTGCACCAGCTGGGTGTTGAGTTGCTCGGCAGTGTCGCGCTCGGTGGGTGAGTTGGGGTCAATCAGGTAACCCATGTGAAAGTTGCCATCCCCCACATGGCCGACCAAAAAGTACGGGATGCCGCTGGCATTGGCCTCCGACACGCAGTCCAGCAGGGCGTCGGCCAGGCGCGAAATGGGCACGCAGGTGTCGGTCGAAATCGCCCGGCAACCCGGGCGCGACTGGATCGCGGCAAAGTAGGCGTTGTGCCGCGCTGTCCACAGCCGGGTGCGCTCTTCGGGCGTGGCCGCCCACTCAAATGTTTTGCCGCCAAAGTCGCTGGCAATCGATTGGACGGTGTCAACTTGCTCTTGCACACCGGCGGGAGAGCCATGAAACTCCATCAGCAGCATGGCCTGTTCGGGCAGGGTCAGCTTGGCGTAGTTGTTGACGATGCGCACGGTGTTGGCGTCAAGCAGCTCGCAGCGGGCGATCGGCACGCCCATCTGGATGATCTGGATGGTGGCGTTGACGGCATCTGCCACGCTACCAAACGAACAGGTGGCGGCCATCACGGCTTCGGGCAGGGGATAAAGTTTGACGGTGACCTCGGTGATCACGCCCAAAGTGCCTTCGCTGCCCACCATCAGACGGGTCAGGTCGTAGCCTGCGCTGGATTTCTTGGCACGGGTGCCAGTGCGGATGACTTCACCCTGCGCCGTGACCACTTCCAGCGCCAGCACGTTTTCGCGCATGGTGCCGTAGCGCACGGCATTGGTTCCGCTGGCGCGGGTGGCGCTCATGCCACCCAGGGTAGCGTCAGCTCCGGGGTCAATTGGAAAGAACAGGCCGGTGGACTTGACGGCCTCATTGAGTGCTTTGCGTGTGACACCGGGTTGCACCGTGACCGTCAGGTCTTCGGCATGGATGGACAACACCTGGTTCATGCGGCTGACATCGATGCTGATGCCGCCCTGCACCGCCAACAAATGGCCTTCCAGCGACGAGCCGATGCCAAACGGAATGACCGGTACTTGGTATTGGGCCGCCAGTTTGACGGCGTCAGACACATCCTGGGTGCTTTGCGCAAACACCACGGCTTCAGGCGGGGGTGCGCTCAGGGCCGACTCGTCACGACCATGCTGCTCACGAATCACCAGCGCAGTTGAAAACTGGGACACAAATCTTTGGCGCAGCGCATCCAGGAGCGCATCAGGCGCAGTGCGCGTGCGGACTTCAGGCAGCAAGTGGGACTCGGCCCGGGGTGCATTCATGGGAGATCTCCGAAATAGAGGGTTCATTATCCGGAATTGGTGAGGTTGCTGATTTAGCTGCGTTGTGGTGCTGCAGGTCTGTGTCGTTGTGCTGCAAGGCTTGGCGTGGTGGTGGTGATCCAATGGCGTTGTGGTGCTGCACGACTTGGAAGGGCGGTACTGAGGCAGCAGCGCTATGGTGCTGCACGGCCTGGCGACTGGGTCAGGCGCATGCGGTTTTGGATCGGAATCACGCGCGGGGCTATGTCTGTGGTGCGCCAAGTCCAGGGGACGCACGCCTTCCAATCCAAAGCCCGGTCGCCTGACCCAATCCCCATGCCTGACTGTGCTGGGACAAGACAGAAATTGCAGGGGACGCAAGCTCAACCCGGGGTAAGGCGCTTTGCACTGGTGCTGGATTGCCCCTCAAGCACTTACATAAAAACGGTTTTAGCCCATGTCCTGATTGCGCTGACAGCTATCAACTTTAAAACAATAAATGTAAAAAACCCCCAACTCACCGCTCATGTAGCGCTCACACATCAACATCACTAAAGGCATCCCCCATGAACCTTTTGTGTCCAACAACATCGAGGTGCGGTGATTGGGTTGGGCGACCGGGCTTTGGCGGGTAAGGTGCGCGTCCCCAGGGGTTGGCATATCAGCAACCTCACCCCGCGCGTGATCACCCGCCAAAACCGTATGCGCCTGACCCAGTCGCCGCGCCGGGCGCCATGCTGTGCCAATCGCCATGCCTTACCGGGTGCTGTGCAAGACCACCATGCTATTCTCACTTCATGATGTCCCTGAAGCCACGCGCATGAACCTGCATCAACTCAGCTACCTGGTGGTCGATGACCTGGAGCTGATGCGCGCGGTCACGGTCAATCAGCTGCGCAGCATGGGGTTCGAAAAAATCAAGGTGGCGCGCAATGGGCAGGAAGCGTTGGAGATGCTGCGCGCCAACAAGTTTGATGCGGTGCTGTCAGACTGGAACATGCCGGTGATGTCGGGCCTGGATTTGCTCAAGACACTGCGCGCCGACGCCAAGCTGTCTGGCATTCCTTTCTTGATGATCACCGCAGAGGCCGAGCGCCAGCGCATCCAGGAGGTGATTGCCGCAGGCGTCAATGCCTTGCTGGTCAAACCCTATAACGCGGGCAGCCTCAAGACGCGGTTGGAACGCATGCTTCAGCCCAGGTCACGCCCGGTGCTCGGCGCAGCGCCAGTGGCACCGCCCGAGCGACTCAACCGGTCAGCTGACTTCACGGATCTTGCAGCCAATCTGTCGCCGTCGCGCATTCTGGTGGTGGACGACTACCCGGTGAGCCAAGCGCTGCTAGAAAAACTGTTCAAGGACGAATACAGCGTGACGATTGCCGGCGACGGCCCCACAGCCTTGACCCTTTGCAAGGCAGAGCCGTTGCCCGATCTGGTGTTGATGGATGTGCTGATGCCGGGCATGGACGGTTTTGAGGTGGTGCGTCGTTTGCGGGAACACCCCGCGACAGCGCAAATCCCGGTGATTTTTGTGACCGCTGTCAGTGATGAAGAAGCTCGCCTGAAAGGCATGGAGCTTGGCGCCGTCGATTTTGTGTCCAAGACCTCGGACCCCAAGGCGTTGCGGGCGCGGGTACGCAATTTCATTCAGTTTGTCGATATGCGTCGCAAGCTGCAGCTCGATTACGACGCCATGCTGGACGCCGCCCGCCAGCGTGAAGATGCAGACAACGTCAGCCGCCATGACCTCAAAGGTGCGCTGGCCGGCATTGTGGGCATGGTGCAATCTTTGGCCGATGACGCCGCCATGGACCCGCACCACGCGGCACAGTTAAAGCTGGTGCGCCAGACCGCGCAGCAGGTCATCGACATGGTGAACCTGGCGGGTGATTTGTACAAGATCGAGTCGGGTCGCTACACGCTGAAGGCCCACGCGGTGGATTTGGGAGACATCTTGCACCGCATCGTCGATGTGTCGCGTGCTGGTTTTGCCGACAAGCGGCTCACCATTGAGGTTGACACCGACACCGCGGTGGGCACCGAACTGCCGCAGAGTTGGGGTGACGCCACCCTGTGTTACTCGCTGTTTCAAAACCTCATCAAGAACGCCTGTGAAGCTGCGC
>JAIFMR010000143.1 GCA_020048255.1 Rhodoferax sp.
CTGGCGAGCCAGTTCAAGAGTTTCCTGCAACCTTTGGCTTTGATGACCTCCTTGCCCCTGACACTGATTGGCGTGGTGCTGGCCTTGATGATGTTCAACTCCACGCTGTCGATGTTTTCAGTGATCGGTGTGGTCATGCTGATGGGGCTGGTCACCAAAAACGCCATTTTGCTGGTGGACTTTGCGATTCGAGCTCGGGAGGCCACGCTGGATGCCAACGGCAACACTGTCCCGGGTTTGTCCCGGCACGAGGCCCTGCTGATGGCAGCACGGGTCCGGCTGAGGCCCATTTTGATGACCACGCTGGCGATGATTTTTGGCATGATGCCGCTGGCGCTGGCGCTGTCTGAGGGCTCCGAGATGAGGGCCCCCATGGGCCAGGCCGTGATTGGGGGGGTGATCACCTCCTCACTGCTGACCCTGGTGGTCGTGCCCGTGGTGTACTGCTACATGGATGATCTGGCGCAATGGTTGCGAAACTTCTGGCAGAGGCCGCAGATAACAGCGACTGCGAGTAAGGACATACTTCGCAGGGCCAGCTAAAATTGATGAAGACCGTTAAAATACCCCCTGGAGTACCCAAATGAACTTGCGCAACGTCGAACAAGCCCGCTTCAACATGATTGAACAACAGATTCGCCCGTGGGACGTGGCGGATGACTCAGTGCTGCTGTTGCTGTCTGTGGTCAAGCGTGAAGACTTTGTTCCGCTGGCGCTCAAGGCCATGGCTTTCGCAGACATGTCCATTCCGCTACCAGGTCAACAGGTGATGCTGCCCCCCAGAATACAGGCACGGCTGCTGCAAGATGCGGCTGTTCAGCCCACCGACAAGGTGTTGGAGATTGGCACCGGAAGCGGCTTCATGACCGCCTTGCTGGCGAACCAGGCGCAACGTGTGATTTCCCTCGAAATCAACCCCGAGCTGGCCGACATGGCCCGCGCCAACCTGCAGCAAGCCAATATCCATAACGCTGAAGTTCGCCTGGCCGACGGTGCCCAAGGGGCGGCAGCCAATGCCCCCTTTGATGTGATTGTGCTGGGTGGTTCTGTCGCCGAGGTGCCGCAAGCCCTGCTGAACCAGCTCAAGGTCGGTGGTCGGCTGATCGGTATTGTGGGCGTGGAGCCCATCATGCACGCGGTGGTGATCACCCGCACCAGCGAAACCAATTTCAAGACCGATGAAAAGTGGGACGACAACGCGCCCCGCTTGCTGAATTTTCCTCAACCCTCCGCTTTTAAGTTCTGACTATGGTTAATCATGTCCGCCCCTCTCAACTCTCTGAATGGCTCGACTCGGTGCGGGGTCATGGCGACCCGGTGGTGCTGGATGTGCGTGAGCCCTCTGAAATCCGGGCAGCCAGCATCAAGGCCGATGGTTTTGAACTCATCACCATTCCCATGGGTGTGATTCCACCCAGGTTGTCCGAACTGGACCCGAGCCAACCGGTCGCCTGCCTTTGCCACCATGGTGGACGCAGCATGCAAGTGGCGGCATTTCTGAAAGCACGTGGGTTTGACCATGTAGCCAATATCGCTGGCGGCATCAACGCCTGGTCTTCTGAGGTTGACCCCACAGTTCCCAGGTATTGAGAACCTTAGCCGGTTTCAACCGTTTTGCTCTCCAACCCCTGTTTCGCTTTAACCACTACTGCACTATGAAAACCTTGCGCCTACCTCCTCTCTCGCTGGCTATCGGTGCCGTTTTAGCGATGCCTGCACAAGCGCAAAGCCTGGTGGATTTATATCAATCTGCCAAGGGCTTTGATGCGGCTTATCAGTCAGCCAAATCACAGTTTGATGCGAACCTGGCCAAGGGTGAACAAGCCCGTGCCGGCTTGCTGCCCACTGCTAACCTGGCGTTGGGCGCCAGCCGGACCAACCTGGCCAGCGACATCGCATCACTTGAGCGCACCTACGGCAACCAGAGTGCCACCTTGAGCGCTTCGCAACCACTGTACCGGCCCGCCAATGTTGCAGCGGCTGAACAAGGCAAGAAACAGGCTGAACTGGCACAAGCCCAGCTGCTGGTGGCTGATCAGGATTTAATCGTTCGCGTGAGCCAAGCGTATTTCGATGTACTGGCAGCACAAGACAACCTGAATTTTGTCAAAGCCCAAAAGGCCGCTGTAGCCGAACAATTGGCCTCAGCCAAGCGTAATTTTGAAGTGGGTACGGCCACCATTACCGATACCCGTGAGGCACAAGCCAAATTTGACTTGGTGCTGGCCCAAGAAATTGCCGCCGAGAACGATCTTCGTGTGAAAAAGATTGCCCTCGATCAACTCGCTGGTAAGACAACAGAACCTAAGCAAGTTCAGCTCCCGGTGGCCTTGTCTGCCGTCACGCCCGACGACGTCACGGCGTGGGTCAACCAGTCAGAAGAAGTGCACCCGGCTATTCGCCAAGCACGCTTGGGGCTGGAAGTGGCTCAACTTGAAACCCAAAAAGCGCAAGCGGGAAACAAACCCACGCTGGACTTGACAGGCAGTTACAACATCACCAAAAACGATGGCTCATCCAGCAGCGGCCTGGATTATCGAACCAACGTAGCCTCAGTAGGCTTGAGCTTTAACCTGCCCTTGTTTGCCGGCTATGCCATTCAGAACCGCGTCAAGGAAACAATAGCCCTCGAAGAAAAATCCCGCTCTGATCTGGAGGGCGCCAAGCGAAACGTGGCACAGGCCACGCGTACTGCGTTTTTTGGAGTGCAGTCTGGTTTGGGTCAAGTCAAAGCACTGGAAGCCGCTGAGTCCTCCAGCCAAAGCGCCCTGGATGCCAACAAGCTGGGTTACCAGGTGGGTGTGCGCATCAACATCGACGTGCTCAATTCACAAAGTCAACTGTTTGACACCAAGGCCAAACTGGCCAAGGCGCGCTATGACGTGTTGGTGGGTGGCCTGAGATTGCGCCAGGCCAATGGGTCGCTCACAGAAGACGACCTAAGCCGTGTCAACACACTGCTGGCTAAATAATCGGCCTACATGCCGAAATCACCGATCAATTCCACTGGGTACTTTAGAAACACATCTGAGATTCGTATTATTTTCCGGTGAAAAATAGAGAAATGTAGAATATTCTTCATCCATCGGAAGAAAAAATGCGTGGAAAACTGATTGGTTACGAATATCTGAAAGACTTGCTGGGTACATCCGCGTTCCCAATGGATCGCCCAGCCAAAGTGTCTTCGGTGACCAAAGTCACGCAAATGGCCGATGTTATTGCCGTGCCAGCCACCGTGGCTCCAATGAGTGATGCCCCCTTGGAGCACCTTCATTTTGCGATCAAGCACGAAGGCTTGCAGCTACAAGCCGCCATCCTGGCTCTCAAGAAAATGAGTGACCAAGATGTTGCTCAGGCGTTCGAAAACAGCCCCAGCAGCGCGTATATGCGTCAAATCTGCTACCTCTGGGAACTGGCCAATGGAAAGCGCCTGGAGGGACTGCCGGCGGCAACAGGTGCGTACTCACCTCTCTTCGACCCTGATAAATTTGTCACCGGGCCAACACAGCGCAATAGCCGCTGGCGGGTGGACTTCAACGGTCTGGGGTCGCCAAGTTATTGCCCAACTGTGCGCCGCACACCAGAAATTCAAACACTGCTGGACAAAAACATCCTTGGTTCGGCCGGCGATTTCATCGCCAGTCTGGACAAGACCGTACTTGACCGTGCGGTGCGTTGGGCCTACCTCAGTGAGACTCAGGGGTCTTATGCGATTGAAAACGAACTTCCGACAAGTAGCAAGGCCGAGGCCTTTTCCACCTTGCTGGCACGCGCGCATGCGCCTGAGCGCATCACAGAAGACTACCTGGTAGCACTGCAAAATATAGCCGTCTCGAACCCATTGGACAAAGCTGTGCAATTTCGCGCTCAGCAGAACTGGCTTCGCAATGCGCTTCCAGGTGCCTTGGGCGTGACTTACCTGCCACCTGCGCCAAGCCTGCTGATGCCACTCATGGATCAGATCATGGCCCTGGCCAACGGCACAAGCAGCGGCGTCAATCCACTGGTACTGGGCTCGCTGGTTAGCTTTGGTTTCGTGTTTGCACACCCGTTTATGGATGGCAATGGCCGGCTTTCACGCTTTCTCTTCCATAAGCTGGTGTGCAGTCAGGGTGCGCTGCCGAGCGGGCTGGTATTGCCTGTTTCCGTGGCGATGAAGCGCCACGAGCAAAAGTATCTGCAGGTGTTGCAAACGTTCTCCAAGCCAGCCAGGGCGCTTTGGCAAGTCACGGCCATCGACGATATGCGGATGGATGCGGTGTTCAAGGGAGACCCGGAAATATACCGGTACTGGGATGCAACAGACTGTGTGGCTTTTGGCCTGCAAATGGCATCAGAAGCCTTGGATCAGGACTTGCGCGAAGAGAGCACGTTTTTGCACCGTTTTGACCTTGTTTACAAAGCGCTCAACGACGCATTGGACATGAACAATAACGACCTGGTACTGCTGGTACGCTCATGCCTGCAAAACGAAGGCAAGCTCTCAACAAATCGCCAGAAACAACTGATTGCCAAAGGCCACCCTGCGGCTCTGCTTGAACATGCGCAGCAAGTTGTCACCGCAACGCTGAATGTGAAGGTGCTCGCCCCGCATACAGACTCGCATCAAGGAAACTTGGGCACTTGAAGAGAATTCGTGCTCCGATCTGGCAGGCGCCAAGCGGAACCTGGAATGAATGTGATCACCATATCTGATGGTCTGCGAAACAAGTTGCGTGGTGGGCGGTGCGGCAAATATTTAGAGCAAAACGGCACCAGCATCATTACGGGCGCCACTTTGGTGTTGGGCGGTTAAAGGTCAGAACATCTCATCGGTGCAATCACCTTTCCATGGCTTGCCCACATTGATAATGCGTTTGGCGCGATTGGCGCGTTTTGCGTAATGGCGATGGATTGTGAGAAAACATCAGAGCTACCGCTGCCAGTTATGTCAGTGTTTACTGCAATTGGTAGACGTAAGTTATGCCTATGAAATTCACTCGTTGATCAATTTGCTGACTTAAAGTGGTGCCATCCGAGTAGGTGTAAGGCACACCGTTGTAACCCCACGCCCAATCGTTGTAATTGGTATTTTGGTGAACAAAATCAACACGCACGGCTGACCGCTTGTCCAGGCTGTATTTACCGAATAATTTCAACGCTGTTTGTTGGTAGGTGACATCCGGCAACCCCCCACTGGCAGCCAACGAGGCCATGCTATAAGCATCTGCTCCAGCACTCAAGGCTTGGCTGTATTGGTTGTTGTCGTGGGTATAAGACAAGGTTCCGCCCAGTTCCAATGCATTGATCGGTCTGCCGGTGACGCCAAATCCTACGGTTGAATTTTGGTTCTCAAAGGCCAGCAAATATCCGTTGTCACGCGTCTGATTAAAGGTCTGTGTGCTCTGCGACAAATACCCGTTGATGCCCCACCTGAAAGAAATTGCATAGGACCAGTCAAGGCTTACCGCTGTCATACGTGTCTCGTGCAAACCATATGCGCTTGGGGTAGAAAACTTATCAGTCCCCTCTTCAAGGTTGATTTGCAAAGTCAGATCTTTGTTAGGCATCCAATCGACAAACAGCTTCACTTTGTCACGTTGCCTGTCAGCCAAAGTAGGCATAAATATCGCACTGGTCAACCCTACAGCTGGGTCGAATGGATTCGTCACAGCTGTAACACCCAGACCACTGTTGTCCTTAAGCCAACTCGACCCATCACGTCGGCTGTGAGACAGCGTGACAGCACCGCTCAAATTTTCTGACATTCTTCGACGCAACTCGGCACGCCAGGTGGTTTCATCAGTGTTTTGACGCAGCGCACTGAGTCCAGCCACCGCACTGGTAGCTGTAAACACGCCTCGGTCTATCGACTCAAAGTCGGCGCCCAATGTACCCTTGTAATCGGGAGTGAACTGCCAGCTACCTTGCAACTTGGCATTGGTTTTTCGATTGGGCAAGGTGTGATTGGTAAAAGCCATCGTCCCCGCAACGTTGTAGTAAGCGATGACGGTTTCATCGTCTCGATCCTGGTACCGCACATCGGCTTGAAGGGACAATTTTGGCAATGGTCTGGAGGCAATGCCGATTTGAGCCAAGGTCGTGTTGACTTTGCCATTCAAACTGGTCAGCCCGGTACGGCTCGGTCCAGCAAATCCGTCATCCTGGGCTGCGCTGGCATAGGCCAGCTTGAACGTCGCCCGAGTGGTATTCGTGAAGTTATACAACCCCGTAAGGTCAACTTGATGTGACTGATTGTCAGGAGCTAAGGAGACAGGCTGATTCAAGTAGCCCAACAATCCTGGTGTCGCTGCGAACTGCCCACCTACGGGGTTGTACAAATTGTCAGCCACAACCGGGTTCATGGAGGTATTGCCGTTACGGTAAAAGGACCCGTAATAGCCCAAGCTGAAACGCAGTTTTTCCAACGCGTAGCTTAATCGGGCTTCAATTTGGCTGTGATTGCTGTCAAGAGGTTCAGGCATCATCAAAGTGGCCGCCCCCACGGCAATACCCGTGGTACCGCCGCAGGCGGGGTCATACACCGTAGGGCAATTCATACCCACACCAAACAAGCGCGAACCGACTTTGTTTTCGGTCTTCAAATCCACCGAGAACTGCATGCGTGGACTGATAATTTTTGTAAAACCCAAACCCAGCTTAGACCGTTTGGACTCCAGATCGGTTGCAACACCTGTGCCCACGCCACCTGCCAGTGTGACCACCTGAGGTGCAGCGCCTCCTACCCCCCGCAGTCCCGTATTGACCTGGTAAGGCTCATTTCGAACCAAATCGCTGTAGTCAGCGGTGAACTTCCAGTTGCCAGTGTTCTTCCACACCAAACTGAGCTCACGCATATCGCCCAAGAGATCTGATGCCTGAAAATCAACCCAGGTTGAAGACTCTTCTTGACGTAGGCTGTAATCAACGCCAACCGTAGCGCCTACGTTGTCCTTGGACCGCATGCCGCTGTACTGGCTGAACAGGGCACGGTCTGACTGGCTGCCATCGGCAACACCGATGCCAACGCTGACGCTACCTTGGGCTGCCCCCGTCTGGGCAAAAGTCGGCATGAACACCGATGAAAGCCCTAAAACAAGTGCTGTGCGCTTGAATGAACTCTGAGAAATAAGCATTGTCATGATGATTCTCCGTGCTTCAACGCATCAAGGGGTTGGTGATGGACGGACTGTTGGATCCATGAACTTGCGTGTGGCAATTCATACAGCTACGTCCTTGCCACATATTGACCACGTTTTTACCGTTGCTCGTCCCGATCACTTGTGGCAGGGTCTGACCCAAAGCTGCTGGAGCAAAGACGCCACTTTGCCCACCAAGTGCACCGACAACCCCCGTCGCATGAGGGGTGTGGCACTGCTGGCAAAGTACTGGCGCACGGGTGTTCAACATGCCGGCCACTGAACTACCGTGAGAGTTATGGCAGTTGGCACAGTTCTCAGCCACAGGCTGATGCTGCTGTACAAATGGTCCGCGTTTTTCAGCATGGCAGGTGTAACAGGTGTCGTTGATGCTATCGCGCTTGGCCAGCTTCGGACCTGCCGAGCCGTGCACATTATGGCAATCAGAACATGTCATTTTGCCTTCCGGAACCGGGTGGTGAGATGGCTTCGCCAATTGCGCTCGCTGCTCGGAATGGCAGCTGTAGCACGTGTCAGCCTGACCCGATTTGGTCAAACGCTTGTCCTTGTTGACGTGCACTTGATGGCAACTGTCACAGGTAATGTCGGCCAGTTGGTGCTGACTGCCAGACCAAAACGCTCGCTTGGGGTCTTTGTCATGGCAACTCTGGCAAGCTTGATTGCGCTTGTCTGCGGTATGCACACTCAGCTTGTTAAAAACTTTGCCGAAGGAAATATCAACTTTGGGTAACGGGCTTGTGCCCTCAGGGGCCCTGGCGTGAGCTTCACTGGGACCATGGCAGCTGATGCAGTCTGGTGCACGCTTGTCGCCCGCAAAACCGTGTGCCGATCGGCTCATGTCAGTCAAATCTTCAGAGTCGTGGCAGGTGACACAAAACGCAGCACCCTTGAGATCTTGGTCGGCAGACCAAGCAGAGCTGACAGCCCCCAACAAACACATGCCGATAAGCGCCAAGGCATTTTGGATTCGCATTAGATATCCCCTACAAGTCAAATTCTGCTCATTCACATGGTTGCAAAAACACATCCATCAAGAAAAACGGGAGGGCCTGTAAAACCCTCCCGTTTGGTTCATCACGGTAGATGTTTATTGCTGGCCATGAACGATGTCAACGCCCTTAAAGCCACCACTGGCGTGGCAGTCATTGCAGGTTTCACGTGGCAACCCTGCAATCTGGGTCTGCGTCTTTTCACCGAACGCTGAGCCACCAAAGGCCGTCACGTGGGCGATCGATGCGCTGGAGTCATGGCAGGCTGAGCAAGTCGATGCCTTCGGCGAGATGACCTTCCATTTGTTGGGATCGGTCTCCAGCACCACAGGAGAAACACCTGCGGCAGAGGTGGTGGGCTTCATCACCACGGTACCCAATGTGCTCAAGTCCTCTTTGTAAGAGTTGTTCACATGGCAGGCGTTGCAGTTCAAGCCAACGCTGGGGTAAGCAACTTCGGCCGCGTAGTTCTCAGCTGCAGCAACCGTGCTGGTCGAACCCAACGCCTTCGCCGCTGCTGTAGTCAGGTCTGCAATGCTCTGGAAGGTTGAACCGAGCGGAACAGCGGTGCCCGCTGCTATCACCTTGGTACTCACCGTGTTAATGGTCAAGAACTGATCTGCAAAGAACGAGCCCGTGGTGGTCAAAGCGCCATCCTTGCCAAAGGT
>JAIFMR010000105.1 GCA_020048255.1 Rhodoferax sp.
TGGGCCTGGTCAAGGCGCAACACGTCAAAAACACAGTGATTGTCCCCGTCGGTTCTAAAGGAGGCTTTGTGCTCAAGAAGTCGCCCCCGTCGGGCGACCGTGATGCCCTCATGGCGGAGGGTATTGCCTGCTACAAGTTGTTTCTGTCGGGTATGCTGGATTTGACCGATAACCTGGTTCAGGGTCAGGTGGTGGCACCCACAAATGTCGTTCGTCATGATGCCGATGACCCGTATCTGGTGGTCGCAGCGGACAAGGGGACGGCTAGCTTCTCAGACATTGCCAACAGTGTTTCTGCAGACTATGGGTTCTGGTTGGGGGACGCTTTTGCCTCTGGTGGCTCGGTGGGGTACGACCACAAAAAAATGGGCATCACTGCGCGTGGTGCCTGGGAGTCAACCAAACGCCATTTCAGGGCACTGGGCGTCAATACACAGTCCACACCCTTCACTGTTGCGGGTATTGGGGATATGTCGGGCGACGTGTTTGGTAATGGCATGTTGCTGTCTGAACACATCCGTTTGGTACTTGCCTTTGATCATCGACACATCTTCATTGATCCCACCCCAGATGTGCCGCGCAGTTTTGCAGAGCGCCAGCGTTTGTTTGCTTTGCCACGTTCCAGTTGGGATGACTACGACAAAGGTTTAATCTCTGAAGGAGGGGGCGTTTACCCACGCTCTGCCAAATCCATCAAGCTCTCTGACGCTGCGCGCAGCGTGATTGGCGTTGAAGCTAGGGAGCTGTCGCCAGCAGAGCTTTTGAGCGCTATTCTGAAGGCGCCCGTTGACTTGATTTACAACGGGGGTATTGGAACTTACGTCAAATCCACCCAGGAAACCCATGCCCAGGTGGGTGACAAGGCGGGCGACGCCTTTCGGGTCAATGGCGCTGAGTTGCGTTGCAAGGTCTTGGTCGAGGGCGGTAACCTGGGCTGCACGCAAAACGGGCGCATTGAATATGCCCAGCACGGCGGGTTGATTTACACCGATGCCATCGACAACTCGGCGGGGGTGGACTGTTCTGATCACGAGGTCAATATCAAGATATTGTTGGACCGGGTGGTGGAGGCGGGTGACATGACGCTGAAACAGCGCAACGATTTGCTGGCATCCATGACCGAAGAAGTCGGCAAACTGGTGCTGACGGACAACTACTACCAGACCCAGGCACTGGATGTCGCCTGCCATCGGCCGGTATATTTTCTGGACGGGCAGCAACGCTTGATGCAATGGCTTGAAGGCTCGGGTCGCTTGCATCGGTACATTGAGTTTTTGCCCACGGATGAAGAAATCGCCCGCCGCCGCAGTCAAAAGGCGGGCCTGAGAGCACCCGAAAACGCGGTGCTTTTGGCTTACGCCAAGATCGCAGTTTTTGATGATCTGGTAGCCAGTGATCTGCCAGATGACCCTTACTTCAGTCGTGCGCTCAAGGCCTACTTCCCCAGAGTACTGTCAGAAAAATTTGTTCTGGCCATCGCCCAGCACCCGCTACGCCGGGAAATTGTTGCCACCTACGTGGCCAATACCGTGGTCAACCGCATGGGCGCCACCTTTGTGAACTTCCTGGCTGCCGAGGCTGCAGCAACAACCGCAGACGTGGTCCGAGCCTACACCCTGGCTCGGGAAATTTTTGATCTGGAACCCTTGTGGGATCAGATTGATGCACTTGATCTCAGTGTCCCAAGTGCCTTGCAGTTGGACCTGCTGAGCAAGTTGATGGCCATTGCTCAACGGGCCTCGCGCTGGATGCTGCGCTTGCATGACAAAGCTGCAGATTTGCCCACACTCATGGCGCATTACCAGCCTGGCGCCCGGGAGTTGGCTGCCCATCTGGCTGACTGGCTACCAGTGCATTCACAAGGCCAATGGCAGCAGGCAACGCAAAAGCTGGTGCAAGCGGGGGTCACTGAAAACCTGGCCCAGCGGTTGACAGCACTGAACTTCATCTTTCCAGCGCTGGATTTGGTCGACTTGGCAGAACAAGCCAACACCACACTGGAGCGAGCCGCG
Organism: Rhodoferax sp.; assembly: GCA_020048255.1. Lineage (GTDB taxonomy): Bacteria > Pseudomonadota > Gammaproteobacteria > Burkholderiales > Burkholderiaceae_C > Rhodoferax. The sequence continues at coordinate 2,013 of JAIFMR010000105.1, forward strand.
CGCATCTATTTTGAAGTGGACAGCCAGTTGAGTCTGTCTGCATGGCGCGATCAAATCAATCGCTTGCCAACGGAGACGCTGTGGCAAACCCAGGCACGTGGCAGTGCGCGTGATGACGTGTACGCCACAGCCAGTCAGATCGCGCAATCGGTTTTAACGCGTTACCCAAGCTCCGAAGTGTGGGCTACAAAACATGCCAGGCACATTGACCTCTTGTGCCGCCTGCTGCAAACCATCAAAACGCAAGCTGCCGACCTGGCGCCTATTTCAGTGGCGCTGCGCGAATTACGGCATCTTGTGTGACTGGCCAGTTTGTCACCGCTGGCAGCAGCGGTGCATGCGCAGTGCCGAGCCCTGTCGCCGTGGCAACGGCATCACGCAGTGGAGTCGAGCATCCGGCCGATGGTCTTGTTGGACACATCGACCACCTGTTTGTCGTAGCGCTGTATGGCTTGGGAACTGGTCTGCGTGGCAGACCAAGACGCGTTGGTAGCCTGGATCAAGCTGGTGGTCACCACGTTCTTTTGAGTCGTCGACATGTCTGACTCCAGAATTGGCTTGGCCGCCTGAAAAACCTTGGCCAGGGTCCCGGCATAAGTCGGCTCGTCCTGCGTGACAGCCGGGGTGACACTGGGGGTGGGATTGCTGGGGCTGCTGCTGGTGTTCGCCCGCTTTTGCAGCGTTTGAACCTGCCCACGCGCCTGCTGGACGACTCGTTCCTGCTCATCTGCCTGCAAACGCAGGTTGTTGGCATTGGCTTCCGCCCGATCCGCCTCGCGCCGCGCTGCGTCAATGCGACTGCGGATCAATGTGGATTGCAGAGAAGGCGTGGCACTGCTGGTGGCAGCGAGGGTAGCCATGATGACACCCGTGTAGGTAAAAACTCAGGCAGTTACGTTCAACATGCGCCCAGTGGTCTGCCCCTGGGTGTTGACCACGGGTTTGGGCTGCTGGGGCTGGGCCGGCTTAGCCTGGGGCTCGGCGCGCCGCGTTTGCTCGCTGGCCTGCATGGTTTTTTGCAACTGTGTTGCCTGTTGTGTGGACTGAACCGATGAAGTCCTTGCGCTTGAAACGTTCATAAGAGGCTCCTTAAGGGGTTATTTCGCAGTTTACGCGCCTCGCGCACAAAATTCAACGGCCGTTTAACTCAACCTCACGCATTGAACTGTAATGCGGCCAGTCCGGCATAAATACCGCCCAACTTCATCAACTCGGCATGGGTGCCTTGTTCGACCAACTGCCCCTGATCAATCACCACAATCTGGTCGGCCTTTTGCACGGTAGCCAGCCGGTGGGCAATCACCAGCGTGGTGCGGCCCTGCATGGCCGACTCCAGTGCAGCTTGCACCATGCGTTCGCTCTCGGCATCGAGTGCACTGGTAGCCTCATCGAGCAGCAGCAGCGGCGGGTTTTTCAAAATGGCGCGCGCGATGGCGATGCGCTGACGCTGGCCGCCACTCAGGCGGACGCCGCGCTCGCCTAAAAACGTGTTGTACCCTTCCGGCAGAGCGGTGATGAAAGCATCGGCAAATGCCGCTTTCGCTGCCGCCTTGACTTCCTCATCGCTGGCATCTGGCCGGCCATAACGAATGTTGTCCAATGCGCTGCTGGAGAAGATCACCGCATCTTGCGGCACGATGCCAATGTGCTGACGCAAGTCCGCTAAGGTCAGATCCCCCGTGGGTACACCGTCCAGCAAAATGCGGCCGCGCTGGGCGTCGTAAAAGCGCAGCAGCAGTTGAAACACCGTGCTCTTGCCGGCACCACTCGGGCCCACCAGTGCCACCGTCTGGCCCGCGGCGACCACCAGCGAAAAATCGGTCAGCGCAGCTTGCTTGGGGCGTGACGGATAGTGAAAGGTAATGTTCTTAAATTCAATAGCACTTCCCGCTTGTGGCATATGGACTGGGGTCGGATTTGACGGTGAAGAAATGCTGGATTGGCTGGCCAGCAGTTCCATCAAGCGCTCGGTGGCACCGGCTGCGCGCAGCAAGTCGCCGTAGACCTCACCCAGCACCGCAAATGCACCGGCCAGAATGATCACGTAAATCACCGTTTGCCCCAAATGCCCGGCACTGATGCGCCCCATCATCACGGCTTGGGTACCTTGGTACAAGCCCCACAACAGCGCGGCCGAGGTGGCAATGATGATGAAAGCCACCAGACCCGAGCGCGCTCGTGAGCGTCGCGTTGCTACGTCAAACGCGGCTTCAGTGGCTTGCTTGAAACGGTCGGTCTCCCGCTGCTCAGCGGTGTAGCTTTGCACCACCGGAATGGCATTGAGCACCTCGGCAGCCACGGCGCTGGAGTCAGCAGCGCGGTCTTGGCTGGCGCGTGAGAGCTTGCGCACACGCCGCCCAAACCCGACTGCTGGGACCACGATCAACAGCAAGACCAACACCACTTGGGCCATCACCAAGGGGTTGGTCCACACCAGAATGCCCAACGCACCCAGGCCCATCACCAAATTACGCAAACCCATGCTCAGGGAGGAGCCCACCACCGTTTGCACCAGCGTCGTGTCGTTAGAGAGGCGCGACAACACTTCACCGGTTTGCGTGGTTTCAAAAAACTCCGGGCTTTGCTGCAGAACGTGGGCGTAAACGGCGTTTCGCAGGTCGGCGCTGACGCGTTCACCCAGCCAACTCACCATGTAAAAGCGTGCTGCAGAAAACACCCCGAGCGCCACTGCTACGCCAAACAAGGCGCCAAAGTGCTGACGCATGGCGAGCATGCGCTCACCCGAACTGGCCTGGGTGAGTCCCCCGTCAATCAGGCTGCGCAGCGCCAGCGGAAAAGCCAGCGTGGCAGCAGCAGCCAGCACCAAAAATACGATCGCCAAGCCAATGCGCAGCCGGTAAGGCTGCAAAAATGGCAGCAAGCCAGACAGTGATTTCGGGCTACTTTTTGAATTCATGAGAACGCAAGTGCTTCGTTTTTAATAGTGTACTCATCATAATTTCATTGGGCTTGCATACCCTGTCATTTCCAGGTAACCGCGCCCCACGACGCGCCCTTGACTGTCCTGCAGCTCACTCAAGCCCTCCCAGTAGATGGCCCCGGTCGACGCCCGGCTGTCCAACTCCTGGTCGTCTACCAGAGCGCGCACGGTGAAGCGCTGCGACACCACCCCTTGCATGGCTGCAGCAGAATCCGTTTGAACAATCTCCACGGACCATTGCACCGGGTAGGTGGTGCCGCTGTGGGGACTTTTCCAATAGCGTTCCGCTTGAAATATCACTTGGGCTGGCGAAAACACCTGCGGTAGGGGTGCGCCTTTGCTTCGCCAGGAGCCTCCTGCCCACACCGTATCCCCGACTTTGTCACGTAACCGAAACGCGGTCAGTGCGCTGCCGTCCGATAGATTCATGCCAATCCAGTCCCAACCCACCGCACTGGGGTGCAGCAAAGACTGGCTCCACTCATGATCCAGCCAGGCCTGGCCTTGCACTGTCATGGTTTGGCCCGCCAAAGTCAATTGGCCGGAGACAGCCAGTTGCGGCAGGCTGTAGTAATAACTGGCTTGCGCGGGCTCGGGTCCTTTTTGTGACCAGCCGCCATCGCCCTGCAACAGCAGGTCTTGCGTTGGCGCGAGGTTCAGCTCAAACCCGAAATCAGCCCCGCTGGCACGCGCCAGGTAACGCCCCTCACGGCGCACCAGGGACCAATCGTGCAGGTTGACATCGGTATCGGTTTGGCTGGCCGCAGCCAAGTCCACCGAACCGGTGCCGGAGCTGCGCGCGATGCGCTGGTCGTGCCGCAGGCGTTTGCCGGCCACATCAGTCACAGCGGCATGGGCAAAGATCAGTTGTTTGGCGGCAAATGCCGACCTCATCGCTTGGGTGGTGGGCACTTTCGATCGAAAGAAGGTCAATTGAAACCCGTACAACTTGCCTTGCGCCTGCAAAGACCCCGTGACGTACCACCATTCAATCGCGGTGTCGGGGTGGCTTCCCAAGTCGCGCGGGAAAGACAGGGGGCGTCGCTGGGGCTGCCCCGCACCGACCCACAGCGGCGCGCTCAGCGCAGCCGCCAGTAGTTGGCGACGCAAGGGAGAAGGAAGAGAGGGAGTGCGCAAAGAATTGTCTGGTGAAACGACCCGGTGGCGCAGTGTAGGTAATTTTGTCGCCGAGTGAACTTGCCCCCATGTGCGACCCTGATCGACAACCCGGAACGTCGACCCTGATGCACCCTTAACGGCGCATCAGGGTGCTCTTGCCAAACAGGCTTTCCACCAGATCGACTGCCAGCTCCGCCGTCTTGTTCTGGATGTCCAGCGCCGGGTTGAGTTCCACCAGGTCCAGCGAGGCCAGACGACCGGTGTCGGCAATCATCTCCATGCACAGTTGCGCCTCGCGATAGGTCGGGCCGCCGCGCACGGTGGTACCGACACCGGGCGCGATGTCCGGGTCCAGAAAGTCAACATCCAGACTCACATGCAAATGGGTGTTGGCGTCCACCAATGCCAGCGCCAGTTCCATGGCATGGCGCATGCCCATCTCGTCGATGAAACGCATGTCAAACACTTCAATGCCCATGTCATGCACCAGGCGCTTTTCTCCGGCATCCACACTGCGGATGCCAATTTGCCGTATCTCTTTGGGTAACAGTGCCGGTACATGGCCGCCCATGTCGGTCAAAGCCTGTGGCCCTTGGCCGCACAGGCAAGCCACAGGCATGCCATGGATGTTGCCGCTCGGTGTCAGCGTGGCGGTGTTGAAGTCAGCATGGGCGTCAAACCACAATACCCGCAACTTTTTGCCCTGAGCCCGGCAGTGGCGTGCCACTGCGCTGATGGAGCCAATCGCCAGGCAATGGTCCCCACCCAGCATGATGGGCAGGCGGTTGGCAGCCAGTTCGGCATAGGTGGCGTCATGCAGCAATTGGTTCCACTGCACCACTTCGGGCAAGTGCCTGAACCCATTGACTGCTGCCTGCCACGGGTTGGCCGGGCCACGCAGGTTGCCGCAGTCTTTGACATCGATGCCAAACTGTTGAATCGCCTGGGCCAGGCCAGCCACTCGCAGCGCTTCCGGGCCCATGCGGGCGCCCAGGGTACCTGCGCCAATGTCGGTGGGCACGCCAATCAGGCTGACACCAGCTGACCGCGTGGTGGGTGGCACGGTGTTCATGCCGTCAATACCACTTCTTGGATGAGGGTGCGTCGGGCTGCTGTCTGGGATGTTTTGTTCATGAGGGGTGCAGGTGTTGCGTGACTGTCGGGTTGCAGTAAAACAAACAGGTCTTTCGGATTGACCAGTTCAGGGATCAACGATACCACTTGACCCAAGCCCAGCTCAATGGCGGCGTCACGCATGAAACGCAGGGCTGAATAATCCTGCAGTGCAAAACCAACCGAGTCAAACAGGGTGATTTCTTTGGCATGTGACCGCCCCGGTGTCTGTCCGGCCAGCACTTGCCACAGTTCCGTCACGGCAAAATCAGCGGGCAAATGTTGCAGGTCGCCTTCGATGCGGGTTTGGGGTTCGTACTCGACAAACACCGAACTGGCACGCAGCACATCGGGATGAAGCTCGGTTTTGCCGGGGCAATCACCGCCCACACCATTGATGTGCATGCCAGGCTCGATATGGTTCAGAGTCAGAATCGCGGCATTGGTCTTGTCTGCCGTGACCGTGGTCACGATGTTGGCACCCCGCACGGCCTCAGCCACGCTGTCACACACGGTCAGCCGCAGCCCGCTGGACTGCAGGTTGGCCAGTAGTTTGGCCGTTGCCTGGGGGTCGGTGTCATAAAGGCGGATTTCTTCAATACCCAACAGGTAGTGAAACGCCAGCGCCTGGAACTCGCTTTGCGCCCCGTTGCCAATCAGCGCCATGCACTTGCTGTCGGGTCGTGCCAGCACTTGGGCTGCCACCGCCGACATGGCAGCAGTGCGCAAGGCCGTGCTCAATGTCAGTTCACTCATGAACTCTGGAATGCCGGTGTCCACGTCGGCCAGCACGCCAAAGGCCATGACGCAGGGCAGGCCGATGGCGGTGTTTTTGGGGTGTCCGTTGACATACTTGAAGGCATAGGTTTTGGCATCCGAGATGGGCATCAACTCGATCACACCATCGGTGGAATGGTTGGCCACACGGGCGCATTTTTCAAAATCCTGCCAACGCAGGTAGTCCTCACGGATGTAACTTGCCATGCCTTTGAAGACGGTCTCCAGACCCATACGGTTGATCAGAGTGGCAACGTCCTGGACGCTGAGAAATTGGGTTTTGACGAGTTGGGGTAGTTTGATCATGGCAGGCTCCGTTGCTTAAGCCACAGTGTCCCAGCCTCTCGTGATAATGTAAATCGACAACTTTGCATAAAAAATGCCAAAATATTGCCATTTAGACAGCTACAAATGTCACAATGACAAAATGGACACCACAGATCAACAATTGTTATCGTTGCTGCGCCGGGATGCCCGCACCAGCGTGGCCACACTGGCGCAAAAACTGGGGGTGTCACGCGGTACCGTCACCAACCGTGTCACCAAAATGGAAGACGCCGGCATCATCGTGGGCTACACCGTTCAATTGCGCCCCGATGCGGAACCCAATGAAATTTATGCCTGGATGAGCATTGCTGTGGAGGGCAATGAAACCCGCGCCGTCATTGCCAGTTTGCTGGGCGAACCCGGTGTGGCCATCCTGCACGACACCAATGGCCGTTGGGACTTACTGGCCGAACTGCGCGCCGCCAATCTGGCGGAATTGTCCAAGGTGCTGGAACGCATCCGGCTGGTGCGCGGCATCAGCAACACCGAGACCA
>JAIFMR010000151.1 GCA_020048255.1 Rhodoferax sp.
ATCGAATCCATTCTCAGTGAGGTTTTTGGCTATCAGGCGTTTCGCGGGCCGCAGCAGGACATCATCCAACACGTGACCGCTGGCGGCGATGCGCTGGTGCTGATGCCCACCGGCGGTGGCAAAAGCCTGTGTTACCAGATTCCGGCGATTGCCAGACAGCAAGCCGGCCAGGGCATCACTGTGGTGATTTCACCGCTGATTGCGCTGATGCACGACCAGGTGGGCGCCTTGCACGAGGCCGGTGTGAGCGCGGCTTTTTTGAATTCCACGCTGTCGGCACAGGAAGCCTCGGACGTCGAGAGGCGCTTGGTGCAAGGCCAGATCACGCTGCTGTATGCCGCGCCGGAGCGCGTCACCACACCGCGCTTTCTGGCGCAACTCGATTCGCTGCAAGAGCGCGGCTTGCTCAGCTTGTTTGCCATCGACGAAGCCCATTGTGTGAGCCAGTGGGGGCACGACTTTCGGCCCGAATATCGGTCGCTGACCGTGCTGCACGAGCGCTACGGCAGTGTGCCGCGCATTGCGCTGACCGCCACGGCCGACGCGCTGACCCGTGCCGACATCATTGAGCGATTGCAGTTGCAAGAGGCCCGGCTGTTCATCAGCAGTTTTGACCGGCCCAACATTCGTTACACGATTGTCGAGAAGCGGGAGGCCACGCAACAGCTGCTGCGTTTTATTCAAGACGAGCACATGGGTGATGCCGGTGTGGTGTATTGCCAGTCGCGCAAAAAGGTCGAAGACACCGCCGAACTGTTGTGTGACCACGGCATTGCCGCGCTGCCGTATCACGCCGGGCTGGATGCACGGGTGCGCCAGGCCAACCAGGACCAGTTTTTGCGATCCGAGGGCATTGTGATGGTGGCCACCATCGCCTTTGGCATGGGCATTGACAAACCCGATGTGCGTTTTGTGGCGCATCTGGACATGCCCAAAAACATCGAAGGTTATTACCAGGAAACCGGCCGTGCCGGGCGCGATGGTGAGGCGGCCGACGCGTGGATGTGTTACGGCCTGCAAGATGTGGTGAACCAGCGCCGCATGATTGACGAGAGCCCGGCCGATGAGGAATTCAAACAAGGCCTGCGTGGCAAGCTCGATGCGTTGCTGGGACTGGCCGAGGCCACCGACTGCCGCCGGGTGCGGTTGCTGCGCTACTTTGACGAAGCCAGCCAGCCCTGCGGCAACTGTGACAACTGCCTGCACGCGCCGGATGTGTGGGATGCCACGGACGCGGCGCGCAAACTGCTGTCGACCATTTACCGGGTGCAGCAAATGAGCGGGTTTGGCTTTGGCGCCGGTCACATTGTGGATATCCTGCGTGGCAAGGTCACCGACAAAGTCACGCAGCGCGGGCATGAAACTTTGAGCACGTTTGGCATTGGCGCTGATTTGAGCGAAACCCAGTGGCGTGGTGTGTTGCGCCAGCTTATGGCTATCAGTGCGGTGGCGGTCGACGCCCAGGCGTTCAACACCTTGCAACTCACCGAGGCGTCGCGCGCCGTGCTCAAGGGGGATGTGCCGGTGCGCCTGCGTGTGTCGCTGTCCAAACCAGCGGGGCAGCGGAAGCATCGAACGGCTGGGCTTTCGTCTGCACCCAAGGCGGCGGCCAAGCTGGATGGTTCTGCGCAGCTGAGGTTTTCAGCTTTGAAGGCTTGGCGCGCCGAGATCGCCAAAGAGCACAACCTGCCGGCCTATGTGATTTTTCATGACGCCACACTCGCAGCCATTGCCCAAACGGCACCGCAGTCACTGGCTGAGCTGCAAGGGATCAGTGGACTGGGTGTGCGCAAGCTCGAAGCGTATGGCGCCTCAGTGCTCAAAGTGATGGACGATGCAAGATAACAGCCGCCACGACCCGACTTAAAAAGTCTCCCAATCGGCATCGCTGGTGGCGTTGGAGGCGCTGCTCGCCGCAGGTGCGGGCAGGGGTTTAGTCGGCGTTGGCCGGGTTGTTGGTGCCGCGCTGCGCGCTGCAGCCCCTTTGGGCACCCCTTCGGCACGACGGTCCGGTCCCTTGAACGTGGACGGTTTGGGCGGGTGGGCGCGCACCTTGGGCGCGGCCAGTGGGCTGGCGCTGTGCTGGCCGTCCCCGGCACCCAGCTTGAACACGGCCACGGTTTGCACCAGTTCCTGGGCTTGGGATTTGAGGCTGCTGGCAGCAGCTGCCATCTGCTCGACCAACGCGGCATTTTGCTGGGTGACCTGATCCATCTGCGTGACCGCATCTCCCACCTGCGCCACGCCTTGGCTTTGTTCTGTACTGGCGGCGCTGATCTCGCCCATGATGTCGGTGACGCGGCGGATGCTGGTCACCACTTCGTTCATGGTGCTACCAGCCTGGTCGACCAGCACGGTGCCCTGGGTGACCTGCTCGACGCTGGCGTTGATGAGGGTCTTGATTTCCTTGGCGGCTTCGGCGCTGCGGCCGGCCAGGCTGCGCACCTCTGAGGCCACCACGGCAAAGCCGCGCCCTTGTTCACCGGCGCGGGCCGCTTCCACGGCAGCATTCAAGGCCAGAATATTGGTCTGGAAAGCAATGCCGTCAATCACGCTGATGATGTCACCAATCTTGCGGGAGGCGTCGTTGATGCCGCGCATGGTGTTGACCACCTGGGCGACCACCTCGCCGCCTTGCACGGCCACGGTGCTGGCGTTCAGGGCCAGTTGGTTGGCTTGCTGTGCGTTGTTGGCGTTTTGTTTGACCTGGGTGCTGAGCGCCTCCATGCTGGCCGAGGTTTGCTCCAGGGCGCTGGCCTGGCTCTCGGTGCGCGCCGACAGGTCGTTGTTGCCCTGGGCGATTTCGGAGCTGGCGGTGGCCACGCTCTCGGAGCCCCGGCGCACCTTGCTGACCACGCCAACCAGGCTACCGCGCAAGTTTTCCAAGCCCAGCAACAGGCGACCCAACTCGTCGTGATGCCCGGCTTCAATGGGTTTGGACAATTCCCCTTCGGCCATGTGCTTCATGGCCGTCTCGGCCTGTGCGATCGGGCGCAAGATGGCCAGGGCGGTCATGACGGCCACACCCAGCAAGGCCAGCAAAGCCAGCAGGCCCAAACCTACGCCAATCCACAGCCAGCGCATGCCTTCATCGCGCGCTTGCAGATAAGACGCGCTGGCCTGCGACTGGGCGATGGGAATCAGGGCCTGAAGCGGCTTGATGGTGCTTTTGTGAAAAACGGGCCATTCGTCTTCCAACACAGTGGTCAACAGGGCCTTGTCTTTGGCTTCGTAGGCTTTCTCGATCTTGGACAACATCACCCCGACGTCTGCCCAATGGTCGCTCAGGTCTTTGAAAGCAGCGGCTGAGTCCGCGGTGTCAAAAATCTCTGTCAGAGAGGGCCGAACCTCGGTCCACAAGCCGGCCAGACTGGTCTTGGTTTCACGCAGGTGATTGACCGAGCCCTGGGTGGGCAACTGGTCCAGCAAGACGCCGGCCACGCGGTAGCGCACTTCGAGCAATTGGCTTTCAATGCGCTGTATGCGCACCAGGGAGACCGTGTGGTCCTCGTAGACATTTTTGAGCGCTGCCTCGCTGATGCGGTTGGTGCCGATCATCACCCCAATCAGCACGGCCATGCCGAGAATGGCGAAGCCACAAAGAATCCAGAGACGACTTTTGATGGACAACGCGATTCCCACGACGATTCTCCCGGTGAGTGGTGAAGAGGTTTACTGTGTCGGCAACCCGGCAGCAATCCACTCTGGAACACCGCCACGGAACCAGTTCACTTTGGTGTAGCCGGCCTTGACCGCAGCAACAGACGCCTTGTAGCTCTTCCAGCACTCGCCGGCATTACAGAAGAACACCACGGGTGCCGCCTTGTCAGCCGGCAACTTGGTCAGGTCAAAGGCGTCCTGGGTGGCGTCAAATTTGACATCCTTGGCGCTTTTTTCCTTGTACGGAACGCTCTTGGCGCCTTTGATGGTTTTCTCGGCGAACTCCGCTGCGACACGGGTGTCAATCACCGGAACCCCGCTGTCGAGCATTTTTTTCACATCGGCGGCTTTGACCACCGTGGTGCCAGCCAGGGTGGTGGGTGTTTCGGAGGCCCAGGCTGAGCCCAGGCTGGTGGCGAGTGCGGCGACGCACAGAAACTTCAGGTAGTGACGTTTGTTCATAGATCAGCTCCGTTGTGGTGGTTAAAAACAGGTCAATGACTCTTGGTGTGTGCGTCATCATACTGACAATAGAGCCATTGTCTGCTTAAGTTTGTGCCTCGGGACAGAGTCGCGGCCGCTTTGGCGCTTTGCTACACTGAAAAGCATGTTCATCCACCGCATTTTCATCACAGGTAGCAGCGACCGGGGGGCCTGGCCCTGGCGTCGGATTTTTGACCGCTGATTGCTTTGTGAGCGCTTCAGCCTTTGACCTGGCTTGGGTGCTCGTTTGATTGAAACGCAGCCACGGGCTGCAGCTGGATGAAGTTAGCGCGATGCGACTCTTTGCACTGATCAAGAGCGAGCGCAAGTCACCGGCACTTTTTGGAAAGAACCTTGTCTGTGATCTCTGAATCTGAATTCAATAGCCTCAGTACCCAAGGCTACAACCGCATTCCCATTACCACCCAGGCGTTTGCGGACCTGGAAACGCCTCTGTCGCTATATTTGAAACTCACCCGCAGCGCCCCCAACAGTTTTTTGTTGGAATCTGTCGTCGGGGGCGAGCGCTTTGGCCGTTACAGTTTTATTGGCCTGCCCGCGCGCACACTGCTGCGCGCCAGCGGCTTTGGTGCCCAGGCCCGCACTGAAATCGTGACGGATGGTGTGGTCGTGGAAACCAGTCAAGTGAATCCACTGGACTTCATTGCCGACTACCAAAAGCGTTTCAAGGTCGCCCTGCAGCCCGACATGCCACGCTTTTGTGGCGGCCTGGCCGGTTATTTTGGCTATGACGCGGTGCGCTACATTGAAAAAAAATTACAGGCCAGTTGTCCGCCCGACGAGTTACATTGCCCGGACATTTTGCTGCTGCAGTGTGAAGAGCTGGCCGTCATTGATAACCTCTCCGGCAAACTGCACCTGATGGTTTATGCCGACCCAGCCCAGGCCGGTGCTTATGCAAGTGCTATGGAAAGACTCGCGGAACTGAAGGCCCTGCTGCGCGAGAGCGTGCAAGCCCCCGAGATTTTGCCCAGCCCGAGCCAGCCGTCCCATCGCGACTTTGCCAAGGCCGACTACATTGCAGCCGTGGAGCGCGCCAAGGAGCTGATTGCCGGGGGTGACTTCATGCAGGTGCAGGTGGGGCAGCGCATCAAAAAGCCTTACACCCAGTCGCCCTTGAGCCTGTACCGGGCACTGCGCTCGCTCAACCCCAGCCCGTACATGTATTACTACAACTTCAGCGGATCGCTTGATGGCGGTGCTGATTTTCATGTGGTGGGGGCCAGTCCGGAAATTCTGGTGCGCCAGGAGCAGGTGGCGGTGGACGGGAAAACTCTGCAAAAGATCACCATTCGCCCGCTCGCTGGCACCCGCCCGCGCGGTGCCACGCCCGAGCTGGACAAGGCTGCCGAGCTGGAGCTGATCAACGACCCCAAGGAACGGGCTGAACACGTGATGCTGATTGATCTGGCGCGCAACGACATTGGTCGCATTGCCCAAATTGGCAGTGTCAAGGTGACAGACGCCTTCTGTGTGGAGCGCTACAGCCATGTGATGCACATTGTCAGCAACGTTGAGGGCACCTTGCTGGACGGCATGAGCAGCATGGACGTGCTCAAGGCCACCTTTCCGGCGGGCACCCTGACAGGCGCGCCCAAGGTGCACGCGATGGAGCTGATTGACCAACTCGAGCCCACCAAGCGTGGCCTGTACGGCGGCGCTTGTGGTTATTTGAGTTACGCTGGTGACATGGATGTGGCGATTGCGATTCGCACTGGCATCATCAAGGACCAGATGCTGTATGTGCAGGCCGCAGCCGGTGTGGTGGCAGACAGCGTGCCAGAACTGGAATGGCGCGAGACCGAAGCCAAGGCGCGCGCACTGCTTCGCGCTGCGGAGCTGGTTGAAGAAGGGTTGGTGTGAACGCTCTGTTTTACAAGAGTGCGCGCCCATGGTGGCTGTTGCTGCTGGGCCTCTTGGCCGTGGGTGCGGGCATGGCCTGGAACCTGCAGCGGGAGCACCTGCGGATTCAGGTAGATGAACTGGCCCGGCTGGACAACCAGTCGCAAGTCATTCAGGACAACCTGATGCGTCAGTTTGATGCCATCAACAAAAGCCTGCAGTCGATCGAGGCCGAGCTACCCGCCTGGAGCCGCCAACCAGATGGCCGAGATGAAGCCGTCAAGCACCTGCAAAGCATGGAAGCCACCATGCCGGCGGTGCGCACGTTTCTGGTTTTGAACCAAGCAGGGGACGTGACCCTGAGCAACCGCGAAGAACTGATCGGGCGCAACTTTGCCCATCGAGCCTATTTTGCGGCCCCGCAACAGGCGAAACGGCCCTACGCGCTGTATGTGAGCCCGCCTTTCAAGTCGGTTCTGAACCATTACCTGATCAACCTGACGCGCTCACAGTCCGATGCGCAAGGCGTTTTTTCTGGCGTGGTGTCGGCCGCTTTGGATCCGGTGGATGTGGAGATTTTGCTCAATTCTGTCCGCTATGCCGAGGACATGCGCACGCAACTGGTGCATGGGGATGGTTTGGTGTTTGTCAGTCGTCCGGCGCTGGATCCGGCCCAGGTCCACGATGCGTCGACTGCTGGGTCGTTTTTCAGTCAGCATCGCATCAGCGGGCGCAGCGTCAGCCAATTTGCGGGTCAAGACGCGCCGGGGCAAGAGGATCAGTTGGTGGTGGTCCGGACCTTGTATGCCCATGGTCTGGCGATGGACAAGCCTTTGATGCTGGTGCTGAGTCGCCAGCAAGACAAGCTGTTTGCCACTTGGCGCGATGACGTTCAAAGCCAGATCTTGCGTTTTGTGCTGCTGGCTTTGATTTGCGTTGCTGCTCTGAGGGTGTTTCAGCGCCTGGCCTTGAGTCGCAGGATGGCGGCGCAGCGACTGAAGTTGGCCACCGAAGCCAGCGGTGTGGGTATCTGGGAGTTTGACCTGGTCAGCAAGCGTTATTACTGGGACAAAACCATGTTCAAGCTGTTTGGCTTGCAGCCGGAGTTAGTCAGTGCGCGCAATGACGATTGGCAAAAACTGTTGTCGGCAGATGACCTCAAGCGCATGCGCGACGCCACCCGGCTGACGATACGCCAGGGCCAGCCCTTTGACATGATTTTTCACATCACCCGCCCGGACGGTCAGGTGCGTGCCATGCGCAACCATGCGGCCCTCTACGCTGACGACCAGGGTGTGCCACGGCGCCTCATCGGTGCCAGCGAAGATGTGACCGAGCGCAAGCAACAAGAAGCGGAATTGCGCGTGGCCGCGGTGGCATTTGAGTCCACCGACAGCATGCTGGTGGCGGATGCGCGTGCCAAAATTTTGCGTGTCAACCACGCTTTCACGTTGTTGTTTGGCTACGGAGCGGAGGAGGTGGTGGGGCAGAACCCGAGCCTGCTCAAGTCAGACCGGCAGGATGCCGAGTTTTTCCAGGACATGTGGTCGCAGTTGCACCGCTTCAAACGCTGGCAGGGGGAAGTCTGGAACCGTTGCAAAAACGGTCAGGAGGTGGCTTGCTCCCTGAGCATCACGGCGGTGGCGGATGATGATGGGTGCGTGACCCACTATGTGGCCACCCATACCGACATCACCGTGCGCAAGGCCGCGGAGGACGAGGTCAAACGCCTGGCCTTCTATGACCCCCTGACCCAATTGCCGAATCGTCGCTTGTTGTCGGACCGATTGCAGCGTGCTGTCAGCCAGGTGCATCGAAACCAGGGCCAGCTGGCCGTGATGTACGTGGACCTGGATAAGTTCAAACCCGTCAATGACCGCTATGGCCATGCGGTGGGCGACGCCTTGCTGCGCTTGGTGGCGCAGCGGCTGATGGGCTGTGTGCGTGAATCCGACACGGTGGCGCGGGTGGGGGGGGACGAATTTGTCGTGCTGCTGCTGGGGATCACCCAGGTCACTGATGCCACACGGGTGGCTGAGAAAATTCATGCCGAGTTGCGCCGACCGTTTGTGTTGCAGGTTGGTGAAGTCAGCATTTCATCGAGCACCGGTATTGCGCTGTATCCGCAACATGGCAAGACCGAGGCCGAGCTGTCGCATAACGCGGATGTAGCGATGTACGCCGCCAAGGGCGCCGGACGTGACCGGTTTTTGCTGTTTGAACCCGACTAAACAAGAGTTTTTCCATCCACACCGATCAGGCGCTGAGCCCCGGCTTGCGCTGTTCCCCGAACCCATTCAAAAAAATACTGCCATGAAACTTTTGATGATTGATAACTATGACAGCTTCACCTACAACATTGTTCAGTACCTGGGTGAACTGGGTGCCGACGTGAGTGTGGCGCGCAATGACGAGATCACTTTGGCCGACATCGACGCGCAGCTGGCTGCCGGTCAACTCGACCGTCTGGTCATTTCGCCTGGGCCCTGCTCACCGGCCGAGGCAGGTATTTCTGTGGCAGCCATCAAGCACTTTGCCGGCAAGCTGCCGATTTTGGGCGTGTGTCTGGGGCATCAGGCCATTGGCGCGGCCTTTGGTGGCACCATTGTTCGGGCGCAGCAACTCATGCACGGCAAAACCTCGGTGATGACCACCACCCAAGAGGGCGTTTTTGCTGGCTTGCCCAAGCAGTTCACCGTGAACCGTTATCACTCCTTGTCGATTGAGCGCGCTACTTGCCCGGCCTGCCTGAAGGTCACCGCCT
>JAIFMR010000149.1 GCA_020048255.1 Rhodoferax sp.
CGGCATGGCACGTTTTTTGGTTTCGGCCGCGCACAAGTCGTCGGGGAAAACCACCATTTCAATCGGCCTGTGCGCCGCGCTTACTGCGCGCGGCCAGACCGTCCAGCCCTTTAAAAAAGGGCCCGACTACATTGATCCCATGTGGTTAAGCCAGGCGAGTGGCCGGGCTTGTTTCAACTTGGATCCCTACCTGATGACTGCGGAGCAAATCGTTGCCAGCTTTGCGGGCCATTCCCAGCAGGCGGACATCAGTCTGGTTGAAGGTAACAAGGGTTTATACGATGGTTTGGCGCTGGACGGCAGTAACAGCAATGCGGCTTTGGCACACATGCTGGATTTGCCAGTGGTTTTGGTGCTGGATGCGCGGGGTATGACGCGCGGTATTGCCCCCTTGATACTCGGCTACCAGATATTTGACTCACGTATACGTATTGCCGGGGTGATACTGAATCAACTTGGCGGTAGCCGACACGAATCTAAGTTGCGGGCCGTGATTGAGCACTACACCGACGTTAAGGTGCTTGGTGCGGTCGCTCATGACCCACAGTTGTCACTGGTCGAACGGCATTTGGGTTTGATGCCCAACCAAGAACGCGACGATGCAGCTCAGTTGGTGTCGATGATCGGGCAGCGCATTGGGTCTCAGGTGGAGTTGGCACACATCAGTGAGTTGGGGACGGACAAGGCAGTGTCACCTGAAGCTCAGCCCGGGGCCTCGCCGCCGATTGAAACCACTGCCACATCGGCAACGGTTCGCATTGGCGTTGTCCGTGACAAGGCATTTGGTTTTTATTACCCCGACGACTTGTTGGCGTTGGAGAATGCAGGCGCCGAACTGGTGACCGTGGATGCGCTGGAAGACGCGGCGTTGCCCAAGCTTGACGGATTGTTCATTGGGGGTGGTTTTCCGGAAGTGATGATGTCTGAACTACAAGCCAATCAGGCCTTGCGGATGGATATCCTGCGAGCCGTGAACGCCGACCTCCCGGTGTACGCTGAGTGTGGCGGCCTGATGTATCTGGCGCGCACTTTGCGGTGGAACGACAAGATTGCCGAGATGGTCGGCGCATTGCCGGCGGATGTGGTGATGCACGAGCGTCCGGTGGGGCGGGGTTATGTCAGCTTGCAATTGATGCCAGATACCTTATGGTCTTCTGCGGAGGAGGGGGCGGAGGTCTCGCTGCGCGGACACGAGTTTCACTATTCCAGCTTGGAAAATATCGGCACTGATGTCAAATTTGCATATCGGGTTCTGCGTGGCCACGGTATCGATGGCGAGCGTGATGGCCTGGTCTACCGCAATGTGCTGGCTTCCTATGCGCATTTGCGTACGGGTGCAGGTTCCCATTGGGCGGTCAACTTTGTTGAGTTTGTAAAAAAAATCAAGTCCTTACAAACTGCTCATTCTTCTGCCCTCGAGCGCCGCTTGCAAGTTAACGGCGCAACCATTGCAACGGATTCCGAGGGTTATTTAAAGGACCTGGACGACTGGTCACCAGAGTTTGCACTGGCCCGGGCGCAGGTTGAAGGTTTGGCATTGACCCAGGCGCACTGGGATGTCATTGCATTTTTGCGTGCCTATTTTGAAGAGCACCGCGTGCAGGCGCAAGTGCGTGTCATGATTTGGCACTTTTCAAAGGCGTGGGGCCCCGAGTTGGGCAACAATCATCATCTGCATGCGCTGTTCCCCATTGGGGGACCGCAGAAGCAAGGTAATCGTCTGGCGGGTCTTTGGAAGACCAAGGGCGAGCATTAATTCATAAAAGGAGCACAAGCATGTTTACATTAACTACCGCTGCTGCCAAACAGATTCAGCAAGCAGCCAACGACAGTGGTGCCCATGAAATGGCGTTGCGTATTGCGGCTAAAAAAGATGCCGACGGTGCCATGCAATACGGCATGGGCTTTGACGATCCCCAAGATGAAGACATGAAGCTTGATCTTGAAGGTGTCGCGGTGGTCATCGCTGGTGAATCACAGGAGCTTCTATTTGACACAGTGCTGGATTTCGTTGAGCTCAATCCCGGCGAATTCAATTTTATTTTTATGGAGTCGGATCATCCCGCGCGCGTGGGTGGGTCTACCGCCCCAGGCGGTTGCGGTAGTTCGGGTTGTGCGAGTGGTGGGTGTGCTGGCAAGGGAGCCATGCACTGATGGCTGATATCAATACCGCGAGCATTGTGGCCGGGCGCGTCTATCTGGTGGGTGCCGGCCCAGGCGACCCTGAGCTCTTGACCTTACGCGCGGTCAAGTTGTTACAAAAAGCCGATGTGATCGTGTATGACCATCTGGTGTCCCCAGCCGTGCTTGACTTTGTTTCCCCTCAGGCTGAGCGCATTTACGCTGGCAAGAGGCGCAATGAGCACACCATGCGTCAGGAGCAAATCAATGCTTTGCTGGTCAAACTGGCTCTGCAAGGAAAACAGGTGGTTCGTCTCAAAGGTGGTGACCCCTTCATATTTGGCCGGGGTGGCGAAGAATTGCAGACTTTGGCGGTGCACGGCGTTGCTTTTGAGGTGGTTCCCGGCGTCACGGCTGCGTCGGGTGTGTCCAGCTACGCGGGTATTCCGCTGACGCACCGTGATTACGCCCAGTGCTGCATGTTTGTAACTGGCCACCTCAAAGACGGATCTGCTGATCTTGATTGGCCAAGTTTGGTCAGGCTCAATCAGACGGTGGTCATTTATATGGGGCTGGGTGGATTGCCGGAAATTTGTCGGCAATTGATAGCCCATGGTGCTGCGCCGGACTTGCCCATTGCAGTCGTTCAAGACGGTAGCATTGCCACACAGAAGGTGGTGACAGGGACTTTGCAAGACATGCCAGAAAAAGTGCTCTTGGCCAAACTGAAATCACCTTGTCTGACCATCATTGGTGATGTCGTCAAACTGCACCAAGAGTTGTCATGGTACACGCCGGTTCAGGGAGCCAGCGCCAATTAAAGTCCGGTCCCTTTGGGCTGTCAGTGCTTAGATTTGTGGCCTGGGTCACCCACGGTTTTGTTCGGGTCTTGCGAGCCACGGTACTCAAACGAGAAAATGGCCGCCTCCACCCGTGAGCGTAGATTGAGTTTGTCCATGATGTGTCGGACATGGAGTTTGACGGTGTTGTGGCTGATGTCGAGTTCTTTGGCAATGACCTTGTTGCTCTGACCACTGGCGACGTGATCCAGTACCTGTCGCTCACGCTCAGTCAATGTGGCCACCAGGTCCTCCATGGCAGAGCCCTTGGGACCCGTTTGCAAAATCTGTGCAAATTTGAGCATCATCGCCGATGCCACCACCATTTCACCGCGCGCCGCGCGCCCGATGGCATCAATGACCTCTTCTGGCTCCATGTCTTTGAGCAAATAACCTTTGACACCCGCGCGAAGTGCTGCGGACATGTCGTCTTCGCTGTCACTCATGGTGAGAATCACCACGGGGATGTCGCAGCCTTCGGCACGAATCATTCGCAACACACTCAGTCCATCAGTATGAGCCAGCCGCAAGTCAAGGACCAGCAAGTCGGGTTGATGTTCACGTATTTTGGGGACCACCAAGTCAGGGTTTCCGGTGGCAAACACGACCGACATACCGCCTCGATGCTCCAGCAGTTCTGTCAACCCACTTCGGCAGAGTGAGTGATCATCCACCAGCATGATGCGTGTCTTGGCTGTCATGCACTGGCCTCTTTGGGTGTACCCGATAAGGGAATTCTCAAGCGCACGCAGGTGCCAATGCCGTCGTTGCTGCCGACTTCCAGGCTGCCCCCCAAACGATGCGCCCGGCTCTGCATGATGTCCAGACCAAAATGGGTTGACGGCACCAGTCGTTTGGCTGAAGTAACGATGGTTGACACAGAAGGCTCGTCCATGCCCAATCCATCATCCTTGATCAGGAATTCAAGGTGATGTTGTGTCTGGCTGATCACCACAACGGCATGGCGTGCCATCGAGTGCTTGGCTATGTTGGCCAATGCCTCCTGAACAATGTAAAAAACCTGAACCTCCTGCTCATCCGTTAAATTCAGGTTGTTGACCGAGTTGCGAATTTCCAGCGCGATGGCATTGCGACTGAAGAAGCTATCCGCAATCTTGTTTAACGCATGCAGCAGACCCAAAGGATCCATACGCGTGCGAAAGTAAGTCATCACCTCCCGCAAATTGTCATGAACCTCAGTGACAGCCATTTTTAAATCTGAAAAATACTTGAGTGCCTTGGGTTCGTCGCGCGCCACGATGGCGTCGTTCAAAAGCGGCAGTCGCATGCGCGCGTAAGCCAAGGTCTGTGCCAGCGCATCGTGCATTTCATTGACCATCTCCTGGCGCTCTTTCAGAACCGTGACGCGCAGACGCTCACGTTCAATCCGCGCGTTGTGCAGTGCCAGCCCGAGCAATTGCCCCACAGACCGCAGCAGTGTCTGCATGGATGCATCAATTTTGGTGTTGGATTCAAAAAACAAGTTGTAAATGCCCAGAATTTGATCGGCGTAGGGCAAAGATATCGCCAGCACATTTTTGCATTGGCTGCCAAAGTACATGGGGTTGCCAATTTTGGCGCACGACGCTGCGTCATCAACCCAAGCCAAAATGTCATCGCTGGCAGCCAGCCCACACACGCCGCAATCACGCTTGACCAATCGTTCCGTGACAAAAACCTGGTCAGGCAGACCCTGTTGCGCGATCAAACGCATGTGTTGCCCATCGTCTGTTAACACCCGAACAGCGCCCGCTTGGGCACCTGCCAAGGCGATGATGGAAGTCAAGAAGCGGGCTAGTAAAACCTCCAGATCATCCGTTTTGGGCAGGTCGGTTCCCAGTATGGTCGCCATCAAGCCCGCATCCAAAGGCGCAGGTTTGAGGGGTATGACGGTCGTTTGATCCATGTGAAATTTGTCCGTTGATGGTAAGACATTAACGAAATCTTATGTATTGGGAAAACCCGAGGTTGACCGAAAATTCCTTTGATGCTACCCATTTGGGCTACTACCGATTACCCGTGTCGGTGATAGACGTACTCTGAGACCTTGTTTTTAATAGGGACACTTTGCATTTTGGTGGCGAGCGCGTGTGCGCTGGTTCAGTTTGCAGCTCCTTGTTCATTGTCTGTCCATTGAGAGAATCGTCTTTCGCATGTCTGTCATACCCATTCACGATCCTCTTCGCCCTGCACTGGCTGATGCAGCCACTGAAATGCGCAACACCACATGCTACATGTGCGCCTGCCGTTGTGGCATTCGCGTGCATTTGCGCAACGGCGAAGTTCGCTATATCGAAGGCAACCCTGACCATCCGCTCAATCAGGGCGTGATTTGTGCCAAGGGTTCTTCAGGCATCATGAAGCAGTATTCGCCTGCCCGCCTGACCAAGCCTCTCTTGCGCAAAGCCGGCAGCGATCGGGGTGAAGGGCAATTTGAAGAAATCGAATGGGATGCGGCCTTTTCGATGCTCGAAGACCGTTTGAAAAAAATACGCGCGACTGATCCGAAAAAATTTGCCCTGTTCACAGGTCGTGACCAGATGCAGGCGCTCACCGGTCTGTTTGCTCGCCAGTTTGGTACGCCCAACTATGCTGCACATGGCGGATTTTGCTCCGTCAACATGGCTGCAGGCATGATCTACACCATTGGCGGGTCATTTTGGGAGTTTGGTGGGCCGGATCTGGAGCGCGCCAAGCTGTTTGTCATGATTGGTACGGCTGAAGATCACCACTCTAATCCCATGAAGCGAGAACTGTCCAAGTTCAAGCGAGGGGGCGGGCGCTTTGTGTCCATCAACCCGGTTCGCACGGGCTATTCCGCCATTGCAGACGAGTGGATCCCCATCAAGCCCGGTACCGATGGTGCGCTGTTTTTGGCCTTGATTCATGAACTCATCAAACTGGGTTTATACGACCGGGATTTTCTGGCCCGCTATACCAATGCCGGTCAATTGGTCAATCAGGACGGCGCCAGTGACGACTTTGGCATGTTTTTGCGTGACCCTGAAGCCGATATTCTGAATCCGCTGCGCCCAGCCAACTTTCAGTGGTGGGATCGCCTCAGTGACAAGGCAGTGGCTGACCACAGTCAGGACGCAGACCCGGCTTTGCTGGGGCAATTCAAGATGCCCGATGGCACCCCGGCTGTCCCCGCCTTTCAATTGCTGCAAGACCGCGTGAAACCTTACACGCCAGAGTGGGCAGAAGGCGTCACCGGCATACCGGCAGATACCATAAAGCGGCTGGCTCATGAAATGGGTATCACCGCTCGTGATCAGAAAATCGAACTTCCCATTGCCTGGACGGACTGTTGGGGCCAGCGTCATCAATCCGTCACCGGCAATCCGGTGGCATTTCATGCCATGCGCGGTTTGGCGGCACACTCCAATGGCTTTCAAACCATTCGGTCACTGTCTATTTTGATGTCCTTGTTGGGTACCATCGATCGTCCAGGTGGTTTTCGGCACAAGGCACCGTACCCTCGCGCGGTACCACCCAATGCCCGACCGCCCAAGGGCCCTCAGGCTGTCAAGCCAAATACACCGCTTGACGGCGCGCCTTTAGGTTGGCCCGAAAGCCCGGATGACTTGTTTGTAGACGACCAAGGCCAACCGGTCCGTATTGACAAGGGTTTTTCATGGGAGCACCCGCTGTCCGCGCATGGACTGATGCAAAACGTGATCACCAACGCTTGGCGTGGTGACCCGTACACCATCGATACCTTGCTGATTTTCATGGCCAATATGGCATGGAACTCTACGATGAACACCTCTGACGTCCGCAAGATGCTTAACGACAAGCATACCGAAGGTGAGCATAGCGGTGAGTACAAGATTCCGTTCCTGGTGGTTTGTGACGCGTTCCAATCAGAAATGACGGCGTTTGCGGACCTGATCCTGCCAGACACCACCTACCTTGAACGCAATGACACGATGTCGATGCTGGACCGTCCCATCTCCGAATTTGATGGTCCGGTCGATGCTGTCCGTATTCCTGTGGTGGCTCCCAAGGGCCAATGCAAGCCTTTCCAGGAGGTGATCGTTGAGTTGGCCAGTCGGCTGCAGTTTCCGGCCTTTACCAATTCAGACGGCTCAAGAAAATTCAAGGGCTACACCGATTTCATCGTCAACTACGAAACCGCACCCGGTTCAGGCATCGGATTTTTGGCCGGTTGGCGTGGCAAGGGGGGTGAAAAGTCAATGCGAGGTGAGCCCAATCCCAAACAATGGGAAATGTACGAGAAGAACAACTGTGTTTTTCATTACCACATGCCGCCAGAGCACCAGTACATGCGTAACTGGAATTTGGGCTACATGGAGTGGGCACAAAAAGTGGGAATTCGGCGTGACAAAGACCCCATCGTCATTCACATTTACTCCGAATTTTTACAAGGGTTTCGTCGGGCGGCTCAGGGCAAGCGTGCCGGCAAGCAACCGCCTGAGCATCTGCGCAAAAGGGTTGAAACCTATTTTGACCCGCTGCCTTTCCACTACGCACCGCTTGAGGAACAGGTCACTGACAAAGCCAAATTTCCGTTGAACGCGATCACGCAGCGTCCCATGGCCATGTACCACTCCTGGGACTCGCAAAATGCCTGGTTGCGGCAAATCCATACCCACAACTATTTGTTTGTGAGCCCCAAAACAGCGGCAGCCCAAGACATTGCTGATGGAGGCTGGATGTGGGTGGAGTCGCAATGGGGTAAGGTGCGCTGTATGTGTCGCTACTCTGAGGCTGTGGAGCCGGGCACGGTATGGACCTGGAACGCCATTGGCAAATCTGCCGGGGCCTGGAATCTGACGCCTGATGCCAATGAATCTCAGCGCGGCTTTTTGCTCAATCACTTGATTTCTGAAGAGCTACCCCTGTCCGGCACTAGCGCATCGGTGTCGAATTCTGACCCCATCACGGGCCAGGCTGCTTGGTACGACGTGAGAGTGCGCATTTACAAAGCGCAAGACGACGAACCTGAGCAAACATGGCCTCAATTCAATGCAGTGCCGGTGGCGCCCGGCATGCAACAGACGGTACCGCGCTGGCAGGCTTATTTTGCTGGCCTCAAGGGGCGCAAATGAGCAACTTTGACAACATGGAGCCCAATCTATGACGCAACTGGCGTTGGTCATTGACCTGAATGTGTGCGTGGGTTGCCATGCCTGTGTAACGAGTTGCAAGCAATGGAATACCTCGGGTACAGCGGGTGCATTGGTGGACATCAACCCTTATGGCGCGGACCCCAACGGTACTTTTTTTAATCGGGTTCAAACCTTTGAAGTGGGGGAGTATCCCCATACCCAAACGGTGCACTTTCCGAAATCGTGTCTTCACTGCGAGGATCCTCCGTGCGTGCCCGTTTGCCCCACAGGCGCCAGTTACAAACGTGCCGAAGACGGTATTGTTTTGGTGGACTACGACAAGTGCATTGGCTGCAAATATTGCACTTGGGCCTGTCCCTATGGTGCGCGTGAGTTTGACGAGCAACGCAAGGTGATGACCAAATGCACCCTGTGTGTCGACCGGGTGACCGACACCAAGCTGCCTGAGCCCGAGCGCAAGCCAGCCTGCGTTTTGGCCTGCCCCGCCAATGCCCGCTTGTTTGGTGATGTGCATGACCCCGAGTCCATCGTGTCCAAAGCCATCTCCGAGCGT
>JAIFMR010000064.1 GCA_020048255.1 Rhodoferax sp.
TGGGCGACGCATGAGTTGAAATCTTCCACCCCATACGCGGGCGACGAATGCACCAGACCGGTGCCGTCCTCGGCGGTGGCGTAGTCGGCCAGGTAGATCGGGCTCAGGCGGTCATAACCTTTATCGACATGGGCGAACGGGTGTTTGAAGTTGATGCCGCCCAGGTTCTTGCCGACCGTGGTGGCGACCACGTTGCCGGTCAAGCCAAAACGCACCATACATTTTTCAACCAGCGACTCGGCCAGCACCAGCAGGCCGCGTTCGGTATCGACCAGCGCGTAGGAGAGTTCCGGGTTCAGGTTGAGTGCCTGGTTGGCCGGAATGGTCCAGGCGGTGGTGGTCCAGATGACGGCAAACGCGTCTTTGGCCAGCGCCGCCAAGCCAAAGGCGGCAGCCAGTTTGGCCGGCTCGGCACACAAAAAGCCCACGTCCAGGGTTTGCGACTTCTTGTCGGCGTACTCAATTTCAAACTCGGCCAGGCTTGATCCGCAATCAAAACACCAGTAAACCGGTTTCAGACCGCGGTACACAAAGCCGCGCTCGATGACGCGTTTGAAGGCGCGAATCTCGTCGGCTTCGTTTTTGAAATCCATGGTGCGGTAGGGGTGGTCCCAGTCACCCAGCACGCCCAGCCGTTTGAAGTCTTCGCGCTGCAAGCTGATTTGCTCGGTGGCGTAAGCGCGGCTTTTGGCCTGCATATCGTCACGCGCCAGCTTACGGCCAAACTTCTTCTCAATCGCGTTCTCAATCGGCAGGCCGTGGCAGTCCCAGCCGGGGATGTAGGCGGCGTCTAGGCCCTTGAGCTGGCGTGCCTTGACGATCATGTCCTTCAAGATCTTGTTGACTGCATGACCCATGTGAATCTGGCCATTGGCATAAGGCGGGCCATCGTGCAGTACAAATTTGGGCTGGCCGGCGCGGCTGTTGCGCAACTTTTGGTACAGACCCTTGTCTTCCCAGGACTTGACCCACACCGGTTCGCGCTTGGGCAGGTCCCCGCGCATCGGAAACGGGGTATCGGGCAGGTTCAGCGTGCTGCGGTAATCGGTTTTGCCGGGGGGCTGCGTTTGGGGGTCTTGTGTGGTCATGTTGGCAAAAGAGCAAAGGTTGCGCGGGTGTACTGGCAGTCTTGACGCGTGCCAGAAGTCAATGTGTCTTGGGGTGAGGGGCTGCGTCGTCGTGCAGTCGGTGGTGCTGTCCGGGTTGGCGGATTTTACTGTAGGCACTGCCAAGTGGGATCCAAGTACGCCATGACGACAGACTCATGGTAAAGCCTGGCCGCATGACCCATTCATGGCGCCAATTATTGTGGATGCGGCGCATTGTCAAGATCTCACCCTTGATCCTGGGTGGCTGGATCAGAGCCCTGCAGGGGCCATGGGCAGTTCACCATAAATGCCAAACCAGGGGGGACATCTGTTTGAACCGGAAATCGTAGGCTTTCAAGTGGATTGCGCGCGGTTTCACGGCGCAACACTTGGTTTCAATCAGACGGTGACTGCAGCCTGTACCTGACCAACCAAAAGGCAAGCATGCCGCTGTTTGGTGCCAATCAAGCACGGACTTGGTGCAGTGCCCCGTGTCGATGTGACGAGTGAGCTAATTCAATACATTTCGCACCAATTTGGCGTCCAGTGCACTCGCTTTGTGCTGGCGATAAATGCCTGATTTCATTCATTTTTTTGCCAGATGAGATGCCGTAGCTCGACAATAACCACACATTGAACATTGACTTATGGCCAGCTATAAAAACATCCATTTCCCTGACCATGTGGCACCCCTGGTTCGCCACATGGAGTCGCTCAACAACCATCGTGAAACCCTGGCAACCCTCAGTGGCACCTGGGATACGCTGTCGCTGCTGGGCCACTTGTCTAATCTGAAAACCGACATGGTCGGTGTCCGACAGGGTTTTGTGGATCTCACCGCTGAGCTGCTGTCCTGTCTTGCCGAGGAGACATTGGCACACGTGACCCAGGCTCTGGGCTACCAGGCCCAAATTGCGGTAGACGTGTTAACCCGCAATCTGTTCGAGCGCACAGCAGACATTGGTTTTCTGGCCACCGACTCCGAGATTGTCAACGCTTGTGTATCTGGCGATGACCAGGTTATGGCTGATTTGCGCCCGCGCTTTGCGTCCTACGTGGCGAAATACACCGTCTATAAAGACATTGTTCTGATGCGTCTGGATGGGCAGGTGCTGGCGCGTTTGCAAGACGGCTTCACCGGGCGCTCCAATTCCAGTATTTTGGCTGAGGCCGCTTCCACCACGGAAAGCTATATCGAAACCTACGCCCCAACCGACTTTTGCGGCGGTGGCGAGGCCCTGACCTATGCCTATCGGGTTGAATCGGGCGGCAAAGCGGTTGGCATCTTAGCGCTGGAGTTTGATGTCCGCACTGAGGTGCGAACCATCCTGGCCCCCCTGTGCAACAGAAATGAAATGCTGGCCTTTCTCGACAAGGAGGGCCGGGTGTTGTTGTCCAGCGACCGCGTATTGCTGCCAATGGGTTACCAGGTTCCGTTGCGCCCGGGTGCCGTTTCCCTGCGCCTGTCGGGCGTGCAATACATCGTGGCGCAACGCAGTCCTCAGCCGTATCAGGGTTACGCGGGGCCAGGCTGGTCAGCTGTTGCCTTGCTGGTGGCGGAGATAGCTTTTGACGACAACGGCAGTCGAACCACCGCCGTCAACTTCACCGGTGAGAATGTGTTCGCCAAACGCCTGCTGGCCATTCCTGATCAGGCGCGTCAAATTCAGCATCGGCTGGATCGTCTGGTATGGAATGGGCGGGTGCAACAGGCCGACGACTCCAACATTTTCTCGCGCTCTTTGCTAGAGGAAATTGCCAGCACCGGTCGAAAGACCAAAGATGTATTTGAGCGATCATCAGGCGAACTGCTGACCATGGTGGCCAGCAGCCTGCTCATTGAAGCCCAGTTTTTGTCCGGTTTGTCGGTTGATCTCCTGGACCGCAATCTGTACGAGCGCGCCAATGATTGCCGCTGGTGGGCCGCCAGCCCAGCGCTAGCGACGCTGGATGCACAGACCTGTCGCCAGACACTTGGCCGTATCAATGGCTTGTATACGGTGTATTCGAACCTGTTTGTTTTTGACAAGCAGGGTGTGGTGATTGCCGCTAGTCAAGATGCCCGCATTGAAGGCCAAACCCTGTCACAACCCTGGGTCACGCAGTGTTTAGCCGTCCAGGATGCCATGGGGTATGCCGTGTCTCCCTTTGAGAGCAGCGCCTTGTACGCAGGCAAAGGTACGTACATCTTTAGCGCCCCCATCATGGCAAATGGCCAAGTGACGGGTGGTGTGGGTGTGGTTTTTGATAGTGCACCGCAATTTGCCGCCATGCTTGACGCCGTTTTGCCACCTTCGAAGGGTGCCCTGGCGCTGTTTGTTCGCCCGGATGGCGCGATCATTAGCCAAACGGCCACTTTACCTTTGACATTACCGCCAGACATCTTGAGCCTCAGACCAGGTCAAAGCTGGTCTGGTGTGCTGACCCACCAGGCCAAGTGTTATTCAGTGGGGGCCACGGCCGGTAGCGGTTACCGGGAGTTCAAAACCGCGGACGGCTATGTTGAACCCATCATTGGTGTCATCGTGGTGCCGTGCGGTGCCTTGGTGGAAAAAAGCAGTCATACCCAGGGTCGCCTGGTACCGGTCGATGGCGGTACCGAAATCGCCACCTTTTTCGTGGGTGACCATTTGCTGGGTATCCTTGCCAAGGACGTCATTGAATGCACCGAAATCGCCAATGCCGTGAGGTCGCCCCATGCCGGGTCTGGCAGTCGCCATGTTGGTTACACCACTTGGGGCACCAGGTCGCTGCCGTTGCTGGACTTGAAGGCGGATCTGGGCATCGCAGATAACAGCGAGGTCCTGAGCCACGCGCTGGTCTTGCGCCATGGAGAAACCGACTTTGGCCTGTTGGTCTCTGGTTTGGGCCCGGTGGTTGATATGCTTGTTTTCAACGCTCAACAGATGGCCAATCTCGGGGGGGCGACCCGTTTGTATTCACAAATTGCACGTGCTGGTGACGTTTTGGTGCCAGTCCTGTCTTCGGAAAAGGTATTGACGGTCATCTGATCCGGTTGTGATGGGTATCGCAGTGTGGAACAGCTGACCCGCCTGCTGAAAGCGGACCAGGCGGTGGCGCCTACATTTTGGTGAGTGAACTGCATCGCGAGCAGGTTCTGACCGGATGGCAAGATTTGCAACAAGCGGCAATAGCCACCGACGCGCAAGTGCTGGTATTCGTGGAACAGGCTTGTTGGCCAGTGGGGGTGATTCGGGTTGTGCTGGTTACGGGTGGCCGTCGAAATAGTCACGTGCGTCTTGGCAATCCCGGTGGATACCGGCCGTCAAGGCATCCAGAGACTCGTACTTGAGTTCATCATGCAGTTTGTGCAGCAGCTCCACACTCACGATTTTGCCGTAGGCGCCCTCAGCGCCCAAATGCGCGGGCCAGTCCAGGCAATGGGTTTCCAGCAACACCCGCCCGCCGTTCACATCACGCGGATCAATCGATGGGCGCACCCCCAGGTTGGCTACACCCCGCAGTGGCTGGGTTCCCAGACCATACACCAGCACGGCAAAAATACCGCTGGCGGCCGGTTTCCAATGGGCAAATCGCTGGTTGATGGTCTTGAAACCCAGCGTGCGACCCAGCTTGCGGCCATGGACCACGTGGCCTGAAATGCGGTAGGGGTGGCCAAGCAGGCGCGCGGCGTCGCTCATGCGGCCCTCGGTCAGCGCCGCGCGGACCGCCGAACTCGACACCCTCAGGTTGTGCACCTCGTAACTGTTCATGCGCGCCACATCAAAGCCCTGTTTTAGCCCGGCGGCATCCAGCAGCGTGTAGTCACCCGCGCGGCGCTGGCCAAAGCGGAAGTCGTCTCCCACCAGCACATAACGCGCGCCCAGACCTTTCAGTAGAACAGTGTCAATGAAGGCCTGAGGCGTCAGGTTGGCCAGATGGGCATCAAACGGCAGCACCACGGTCTGGTCAACACCACACTGGGCCAGGTCGATCAGCTTGTCGCGCAGCGTACCGACGCGCGCCGGGGCCAGGTTGGGGTTGTGCGTCAACGCCGCAAAAAAATCACGAGGGTGCGGCTCGAACGTCAGCACGCAGCTGGGCACGCTGCGCTGGTGTGCTTCGCCCTTGAGCAGAGACAGCATGGCCTGGTGGCCCCGGTGCACGCCGTCAAAGTTGCCAATCGTCAAGGCGCAGGCGGACGCGACGTCAGGATGCTTGAAACCCCTGTAAATCTTCATTGTTTGTTATCAGTTCAATAGCGCAATAGGCAAAGTTCAAATGGCCTTGACGTCGATTTGACATGTAAAGGGGGTATATTGTGTCTCACACTGGCGGGTGTGTGAGAGTTGGCGCGTTTTTTGCGTTTAAGCGAATGTTGAGCCGGGATTTTGGCTTGTCAAGTGATGTTCGGTCAGGTTTTGAGTGGGTTTCGGATAACGTCTTTTTTCAGGAGTCGTGTTTTGAAAGTCTTGAAGCTGTCAGCCCAGGGGCTGCCCCAATCGTGGATTTCGCTCGAGCAGGCGGTGATTCATTACGCCGCAGAAGAAGTCCGTTGGGAAATGGGCCGTGAAGTGGCGGTGTTTCATGGCGGGTTCAACGCCATCACGGGCAAGCAGTCCATCATTGCGGTGTCGAGCATCATCGGCACCAAGGGGGTGCCCAACATCAACCCGTTTCAGCTTAAACCCGGCCTGACCAACAGCAAGCTGTTTGCCCGCGACCGCAACATCTGTGCCTACTGCGGCGACCAGTTCATTGAGTCTGATCTGACCCGTGAGCACATCATCCCGTTTGCCCAAAATGGCGTCGACACCTGGATGAATGTGGTCACGGCGTGCCGCGCCTGCAACCACCGCAAGAGCCACCGCACCCCGGAGCAGGCGCACATGCCGTTGCTGTACGCACCCTATGTGCCCAGCCTGTGGGAAGACTTCATTTTGCGCAACCGGCGCATTCTGGTGGACCAGATGGAATTCTTGATGGCCCATGTGCCCAAGTCGTCTCGGCTGGTGGCGTGATCTGCGCCTGATTTTTGCTGTCTGCCATCTCTGTGAATTCCTGCGGAGACAGGAATCCGGGTCACTGAATTGGGGGAGTCCATGTCAAATAATCAAAAATTTGTAGCGCCTATCGTATGCCTGGCCTGGGCTGTGGGCGGATTTTTCTTGCCAGGCTCCGCTGCAGCCAGCAGCGAACCGGTGTCGGATGAGCCGGCCACGGGGGCCGCGATGACGCAGAGCGTGGCACCGGCGCTGATGCTGGCGCGTGAATGGCAAGCCGGGCGCAATCCCAGCGGCTACTGGGTCAGCGAAAAACTCGATGGTGTGCGGGCGCTGTGGGACGGCAAGCAACTGCGGTTTCGCAGCGGTTTGCCCATCGCCGCTCCCGCCTGGTTTTTGCAAAGCCTGCCCAGCACGGCGCTGGACGGTGAATTGTGGTTGGGCCGCGGCCGCTTTGACGAGCTCTCTGGTTTGGTGCGAAAAGGCGTTGCCGCAGATGCAGATTGGCACGCGGTTCAGTACATGATTTTTGACTTGCCCGGTGCACAGGGCACTTTTGGCGAACGCGTTGAACAAATGCATAGCGTCGTGGCCCAGGCGCAAAAGCCGTGGTTGCAGGTGGTGGCGCAGCAGCGCGTGATCGGTGCGGCCGAGTTGCAGGCCCTGTTAATGCAAACAAGCCAAGGTGGTGGCGAGGGCCTGGTGCTACACCGCGCCAACGCGTTGTGGGCTCCCGGGCGCAGCGACGCCTTGTGCAAGTTCAAGCTTGCGCCCGACGAAGACGCACGGGTGGTGGCGCATTTGCCCGGCAAGGGTCGCCATCTCGGCAAACTGGGTGCTTTGCTGTTGGAATTGCCTGACGGTCAGCGGTTTGCGTTGGGCAACGGTTTTTCAGACGCACAGCGCGCCAACCCGCCACAGCTTGGCTCCATGGTGACCTACCGCTACCGCGATCGCACCCCCAAAGGGTTGCCTAAATTCGCCTCTTTTTTGCGGGTGCGCGGGGCTGAATAGCAGTCGCTTACGGGTCACGACTCAGGCCATGGCATCGAGGGTACTGCTGGCCCCCGACGTGGCAAAGCTGGCTATTTGCGCATAAACCTGCTTGGCCAGCTTGAGAATATTGTCATTGGCTTGGCTGCCGGTGTTTGAGTTGCTGGATTCGATGGTGCTCACCAAGTCCTTCAAGGCGCCAGCCAAGCGCTCCAACTCGGACACCGTGCCGTCCTGATTGGTATCCAGCGGGTCATAGGTGGTGCTGGTCGCCGTGCTGGATTCCGTGCCTTTGGCGCGACCGGAACCGCCTGCGCCTCCTGGGCCACCCGGCTCACCAGGGGGTGGTGGACCACCCACACGATCTGAGGCTTGCTGGCTGCCTGCAGGTTTGCCCGCGTCAAACTCGGTTGGGGTCAGTTGGCCGTCGCTGTTGGCATCGAGTTTGGCGAACGTTGTGGGGCTGTCGCGCCCGGTGTCTGCTTTCATTTTGTCGGTAAACGCTGTCATTTCAGCCTCGTCGATGGTGCCACTGGCGTCGACATCAACTTTTTTAAACAGATCTTTCGAGCCTGGCTCGCCGCTGCGTTTTTGGGCAAAGTCCACGGTCGACGGCGGCGGTGGCATGACCCCCTTCAAGGCTTTGGCCAATTCCTCACTGGACAAACTGCCGCTTGAATCCTTGCCCATGTTGGCAAACACCTGGGTCGCATCGAGCGTCTTGCCGGTTTTCTTGCTGATGTCGGTCAGCAGGGTTTGCAACTCGGTTTTGTCGACACCACCGCTGCTGTCGGCATCGACTCTGGCAAAGAGTTTGGCCTGCATCCGAACGCGCTGGGTACTGGCGTTGGCCCAGGCGTTGCTCAGGCCGGTGGTACTGGAGATGGAGCTCATGACGGATTCCTTTAACAAGACGTGCTAGGGGTGATGCTGATATCACCCCATGCCTTGTTATCGGCCCATCTTTCTGAACACTTGATGGTGCAGCCCCATCTTTACATCACGGACACATCACCTGCCCATCAAGCAGCGGGCTCGTCCATCCTGACCCCCAGCTCGGCACAGAGTCGGCTGACCGTCGCGCGCAAGCCGGCCACTTCAGCCTCCAGGCGCTCCATGCGTTCCAGTGCACTGCCGTCCACCGATCGTCCAGCCGCGCCGCTTGCCCACTGCGCCTCGTCTACCGGGCCGCACAACAGGTGCGCCCAGCGCTGCTCGCGGGCGCCGGGTGCCTTGGTCAGCTTGATCACCAGCGGGCCGCCTTTTTCTGCGGAGCGGTCTTGCAACTCTTCCAGAAAGCCTTCCACCGAGGAGATATCGGCAAATTTGTACCAACGCTCGGTATTCAGGCGCAACTCGGCAGCGGTTTGCGGGCCGCGCAGCATCAGCATGCCCAGCAGCACGGCAGATTGTTCTGGCACGCCGATGCCGCGTTGCGCGTTGTGCTCAAAGCGTGTCACGCGGCTGCC
>JAIFMR010000005.1 GCA_020048255.1 Rhodoferax sp.
GCTGACGCACCCAAATACTCACCTGAAAACCCGGCACCAGGCTGGTACAGCAAGCTGGTCAAGCTTGACTTTGTGCAAAAGCAGGCTGTCTTGCCCAAAATTGACGGCGTGTTGCTGATCGACTCTCGCCCGACGGCCCGCAAATACGACGTGGGTCACATCCCCACAGCGGTCAACATTCCGGACACCAGCTTCGACAAGCTTGCTCCAACGCTGCTACCGGCTGACAAGGCGACCCTGTTGGTGTTTTACTGCGAAGGCTATGACTGCATACTCAGCCACAACGGGGCACATAAAGCTGAAAAACTGGGTTACACCAACATTCGCGTCTTCGCCGAAGGTTTCCCCGGCTGGATTGCCGGCGGCAATCTGCACGCCGTCAGTGTGGCTTACATCAAGAAGCTAATGGATGAAAAGGCACCCATGACACTGGTGGATTCTCGACCCAAAGAGCGCAAATACGATCTGGGCCACATTCCTGGTGCCATCAGCTTGCCCGACTCGCAATTTGACAAGCTCGCGGCGGAACGCCTGCCCAAAGACAAGGCCGCTGCCCTGTTCTTTTATTGCGAAGGCCTGAGCTGCCGGCTGAGCAACGACTCGGCGCTGAAAGCCATCAAGCTCGGCTACACCAACGTCAAAGTGGTGCCAGAAGGCTACCCAGCCTGGGAGAAAGCATATGGCGCCGGCCCGACGGCCTCCGGTGGCGCAGCCGCACCCAAAGCGCCAGCCATTGAGGCGGGTAAAGAATCAGGCACCATTTCGGTTGCATCTTTTGAGAGAATTTTCAAGGAGGCTCCGACCTCCGTTCACCTGATTGATGTACGTGAACCTGGCGAAATGGCCACTGGAACCTTCAAAGGTGCCATCAACATGCCAGTCAGTACACTCGAAAAGAACATCGACAAACTTCCGACCGACAAGCCAATCATCTTCTTCTGCGGTGCAGGTGCTCGCAGTGGTGAGGCCCATGACATGGTCAAGCTCTACAAGGCCGAGTTGAAAACCGTGTTTCTGGACGCCGCGATCAAGTGGACCAAAGACGGCAACTACACCATCAAAGGCAACTGATAGCTGCCTGCCCTGACATAAAGAGTTAAGAAGTCAAACGTTGCGCTGGGTTCTGGCTCCGACACCCAGCGCGGCAAAAACACTCATCATCAAGACGGTCGCGGCACCTATCAAGGTCGCACCGTACCACCCTCTGTCCATGAAAATACCAAAAACAAGGGGTGAAATGGCAAAACCGGTGTCCAGCCCCGAATACACCAGGCCATAGACCCGTCCGGTGGCGCCTTTGGGGGTGGCCTTTTTGATCATCATGTCACGCGACGGGCCGCCTATTCCCACCGCGAACCCCGTGCAAGCGAGAACCACCATGGTCAGCGTGGGGCCAAACAGCCCGGTGCCACACAAGGCCAGTAAGACTGCTGCGCTCGCCATCGACATAGCGACCACGCGGTCACTGTGACGCGAGTTTGCCGCCACAAACCCACCCACAAACATACCCATGGCACCGCATAACATGTAAGCGGTGAGTGTCAATGTGGCCGACTCAAAGCTGATACCGTGCATGGCCTTGAGGATGGAAACGGAGAAACTTTGAATCACCGCCAGCGTCATGGTTGAGAGCAAAAAGAAGGCAAAACACCACCACACCACGGGTAACTTCATGAAAGCCATGCTGTGCTCGGGTGGCGAATCCGCCGTGTGCACCACCGCCTGCGTGCTCAACTTGTCACGATGCAGGAACAAAATCAACAGCACCCCCAGGTACAAACCAGCCGCTGCCAGATAGGCAGTGCGCCAACCTGCCAGGCCGCTGATGGTGGCAAAAAAAACTGGTGCCGCCGCCCAGCCCAAATTGCCAGTCAGTCCATGCGCGCTGAACGCATAGCCCAATCGAGGGGCGGAGACACGCTGATTCAGAATAGTGAAGTCCACCGGGTGAAACGTCGCGTTGGCCAGGCCTGCGATGGCCGCCACCCCCAGCAAACCGCTGTAACCCGTCACCATGGAAGCCAGACCGCTGGCCAGCACAAACAAGGCCAGCGCGGCAAACAGCATGGGCCGCGCGCCGATTTTGTCCACCACAAAACCCGCTGAAGCTTGGCCAATGCCTGAGACCACAAAAAAAGTGCTCATCAGCAAGCCAAGCTGCGAATAACTCAAACCAAACTCAGTCATGAACACGGGGAACAACGGTGGCAGTAGCAAGTGGCCAAAATGCGAGGCAGCATGAGCCAGCCCCACCAAACCGATGATGGTGGCGTCTTCTTGCAAAGGAACAGGCAGCGCTGCAGCGCGGGTGGCAGTTGTCATGCGTGCATCTTAGCCGCGCTGCAATCGGGCTAAAACCAGGGCATAGCTGTAATATTTTTTATTGGCGGCATTGAGCACATGGACGCGCTCCAGCAAGTTTCTGGCTTCTGCAGCCAATACTTCCTTGTAGCCCTCTTTGCTCATCTGGGCGATCAACAAGCCACACAGATTCACAATGACCGCCTCACTGCCGGGCAATTTTTCGACAGCCGAGCGCAGCAACTTGGCGCCCTGCGCAAACTCGCCTTTCTTGGCCAGCAAAACCCCCTGGTTGTTGATGTCAATGACTTCTTGCCTGGAGGCCTTGATCAAGGCCTGTCCTTCCGCGGCCAGATCTTCGCCAGCAAAGATGGCTTCAATCTGGCCCGACAACTCGGCGTTCTCGTGGTTGTTTTTGATCACCTCCCCCAGCATGCTGCAAGCCTTGTCTTTTTGGCCCAGTTTCAAATGCGATTTGGCCATTTCAATGGCCAGCTCTGGGGTGAGCTTGTCTGCCAGTTGTGAGACCAGTTTTTCTGCAGTGGCGATAGCAGCCATGGCCAGGTCCGTTTGCCCCATCTTTTGATAAACCCGACTTTCTGCGGCTGCCGTCTGCAAGGCAGCAGCAGAGTTGAACCTGAAATCGGCCTTGCTGCGTTTGAGCACATTCAGGGCTTCCTGCGGCTCATTTTTTTCCGCGAACACATCGGCCAATCGGGCGTAAACCGCCGGATTTTTATGGGTCGAGTTCTCGCTGATCTTGATGGTTTTCTCAAATGCCGCTTGCGCCAAGTCCAAAGCACCATTCTTAAACGCAGTGTCACCCAGGTTTTTTTGCCGAAGCGGCGAATTAGGCGACAACTTGACCGCGTCTTGCAGCACTTGCTGGGCCAGCGCCACATCGCCCAGGGCTTCGTAGCCCTTGGCCAACCAATCCGCGGCTTCGATGTACATCCGGTTGTCAGCCAACACCTGCTGAAGCAAGGCCACTGCACCAGCAAAGTCTTGTGTGTTGAAAAGCACTTTAGCCAAACCGGTCTTGGCCCATGGCACGCTGCGTATCGCAAGAACTGATTCAAACAAGGCCTTGGCCGCAGGGTAGTCCCCCAAGGTCAACAGCAAATCACTCTTGATGCGCAAAATTTCATGGGGATTGACAAGCTGGGTCTTCAGCAGCTGATCACAGTGGCCAATGGCTGCAGCAAAATCTTGCGTTCGTATGGCCGCCTCAACCACACCGAGCGACTGCTTGCGGGCGATCAACTTTTCAATGCGCGATTGCAGCAACACCTGGTTGATGGGCTTGAGCAGGTAATCGTCCGGCTTGATTTCAGCCGCGCCCATCACCATTTCAGCGGTTTTCTCGGCAGTCACCATCACCCAAATGGTCGACACCCCTACCAGCTCACGTTGTTTGGCTTCTTCCAGAACCTGCTGGCCATTGGCGCCCGGGCCGAGGTTGAAATCACAAATGACGATGTCGTATTTATTGGCACTGAGGTGGCTGATGGCGTCCTTGCCGCTGCTGGCCGTGTCAATCTGTGTCACACCCATCGATTTCACAAAGTCGCGCAGCATGGTGCGCATACCCTGAAAGTCGTCAATGATCAGAGTATTGGCTTGTCTAAGTGAAAAAGTCATGAGGTTCTTTCAGGGGAACCGGCACTCAAGGCAGTCGGACTACAAAGCAACCACCGCCATAAGCCCCACCGTTTTCAATGGTCAAGGCGCCGCTTTGCCCCTGGTTTTGATGCAAGCGGGCCACCTGCGACGAAAAATAAAAACCCAGCCCCGTGCTGCCGGTAAAAAAATTCACACCCTTGTTAGCCACCACCGTGTCGCTGTGCAACATGTGCTCGGGGTAACCCCGCCCGTTGTCTTCCACCCGCAGCAGCAGCGCCCCGTCCACCACACTGGCATGAATGCGAATCTTGTCCTGGGTGTAATTCACCGCGTTGTTCAAGGCGTTGAGCAACACACCGGTGATGAGGTCACGGTCCAGATACCAGTGGCAATCGGCTGGGCAGTCCACCTCGACCTGGATGCCCTTGAAATCCACCACGGAGCGGGTTTGCAACAGGGCTTCGTCAACCACGTCGGCCACAGATTGCTCGGTGATGTCCAGCGGATAAATGGACTTACCCAGTTTGTAGAGGCTGAGGAGTTGAATCAGATTGGCATTCACACGGTGCGCCTGGGCAATCACCACCACCAAACTGTCGAATGCTGCCAGATCGCCCCGAGCCTTGGCGTCATGTGCAATTTTTTCCAGCGAATGCACCTGAACATTCACCGAATTTTTCATGTCGTGGATCGACGATGCAATGAGGTCGGTGAAACTGATTTCTTCAGTGGTCATGACGCAAGGTCCCCGGTGGATTCAATCATTGTGAAGCAATGACTGATTCTAGGGACAAACACTCACTAAAAAGCAGGGGACGCCTTAGTGCAGCCATCTTCTGCACCCAAGGCCCAGATATTGACGACGACCCCAAGACGTCCCCTGATGCCAACGCATGGTTGGCTACAAAAACCTACAGCTTACTCTGGCGCGCCATGCCCAAAACTGAACTGCCCTGGAGCCCGAATCGGGTCCACACCTACGTGAATGGTGTCCTTGGGCGCAAACTGACCTTCGAGCAACAGCTTGGAGAGCGGATTCTCGATGCGCTGTTGAATCGCGCGTTTGAGCGGGCGGGCCCCAAACACTGGGTCGAACCCCACCTTGGCCAGTTCGGCCACCGCAGCATCGCTGACCTCCAGCCCCAACTCCATGTGCGCTAAACGTGCCTTGAGCACCGCCAACTGAATCTTGGCGATATCGGCAATGTGGCTGGCATCCAGTGAGTGGAACACCACGGTTTCGTCAATCCGGTTCAAGAACTCGGGCCGGAAGTGGTTCTTGAGTTCACCGGTCACTGCATCCTTGATGTCTTCATAGTCTTGCCCGACCATGGCCTGGATCATCGACGAGCCAATGTTGCTGGTCATCACGATCACAGTGTTTTTGAAGTCCACGGTACGGCCCTGACCATCGGTCAGCCGGCCGTCATCGAGTACCTGCAAGAGCACATTGAACACGTCGGGGTGGGCTTTTTCGACCTCATCGAGCAACAGCACGCTGTAGGGTTTGCGTCGCACTGCCTCGGTCAAATAGCCGCCCTCTTCATAGCCCACATAGCCCGGAGGCGCGCCAATCAGGCGTGCCACGCTATGCTTTTCCATAAATTCACTCATGTCGATGCGTACCAGGTGGTCTTCGCTGTCAAACAAGAACCCCGCCAAGGCCTTGCACAGCTCGGTTTTGCCGACCCCGGTGGGGCCCAGGAACAGAAACGAGCCCGTGGGTCGGTTCGGGTCCGACAAGCCAGAGCGTGAACGGCGAATGGCATTGGCCACCGCGCCAATCGCCTCTTCTTGTCCCACCACGCGCTGGTGGAGCTTGTTTTCCATTTGTAGCAACTTGTCACGCTCACCCTGCATCATCTTGGACACCGGAATGCCTGTGGCACGGCTCACCACTTCGGCAATTTCTTCGGCGCCGACCTGCGTGCGCAGCAGGCGCGGCGCAGACCCTTCAGCACGGTTGGATTCCTTGGCTTGGGCTTCCTTCAGGCTTTTTTCCAAAGCTGGTAGCTTGCCATATTGCAACTCAGCCACCTTGTTGAAATCTCCCTTGCGGGTGAGTTCTTCGATCTGGAACTTGAGCTTGTCGATTTGTTCACGCAGATCGCCGCTGCCCTGGGCGCTGGCTTTTTCCGCTTTCCAGATTTCATCCAGGTTGGCAATTTCTTTTTGCAGGCTGGTGATCTCCTCATTGATCAGGTCTTGGCGCTTGCGCGAGGCTTCGTCTTTTTCCCTTTTCACCGCCTCGCGCTCGATTTGTAGCTGAATCAACCGACGATCGAGCTTGTCCATCACCTCGGGCTTGGAATCCATCTCGATCTTGATTTTGCTGGCAGCCTCATCAATCAGGTCAATCGCCTTGTCGGGCAAAAAGCGGTCCGTGATGTAGCGGTGGCTCAGCTCGGCCGCAGCGACGATGGCCGGATCGGTGATTTCGACGTTGTGATGCTTTTCATAACGCTCCTTGAGTCCACGCAAAATGGCAATGGTGGCCTCCACAGTGGGCTCACCCACCAGAATCTTCTGGAAGCGGCGCTCCAGGGCGGCGTCTTTCTCAATGTACTTGCGGTACTCGTCCAGCGTGGTGGCACCCACGCAGTGCAGTTCACCCCGGGCCAACGCAGGTTTGAGCATGTTGCCGGCGTCCATCGCGCCTTCTGCCTTGCCGGCGCCGACCATGGTGTGCAGTTCGTCAATGAAGACAATAGTTTGACCCTCGTCCTTGGCCAGATCTTTAAGCACATTTTTCAGACGCTCTTCAAATTCACCGCGGAACTTGGCACCGGCCAGCAACGAGGCCATGTCCAGCGACAGCACACGTTTGCCCTTGAGCGAGTCAGGCACCTCGCCGGCCACAATGCGTTGCGCCAGCCCTTCCACGATGGCCGTTTTACCCACGCCGGGCTCGCCGATCAACACCGGGTTATTTTTGGTGCGGCGTTGCAACACCTGGATGGCCCGGCGAATTTCGTCATCACGACCAATCACCGGGTCCAGCTTGCCCATGCGGGCGCGCTCGGTCAGATCAGTGCAGTATTTTTTGAGTGATTCACGCTGGTCTTCGGCATCGGCGCTGTCCACGCCCTGCCCGCCCCGCACGGCTTCAATGGCGGACTCCAGGCTCTTGCGCGTGAGGCCTTGGCTACGCACGGCATCGCCCAGGGTACTCTTGGCTTCCGAGAGTGCCAGCAAGAACAACTCACCGGCCACAAACTGGTCACCGCGCTTGATGGCTTCCTTTTCGGTGGCCTGCATCAGTTTGCCCAGATCTGGGCCGCCTTGGACCTGGTCTTGCCCGGTGACTTGAGGCAATTTTTTGACTGCTGCTTCCGCTGCGGTCAGCAAACTGCCGACATTGACGCCGGCGCGTTGCAGCAAGGCCTTGGGGCCGTCGTCCTGCTTGAGCATGGCCACCAGCACATGGGCCGGTTCAATGTAAGCGTGGTCATTGGCCAGCGCGAGCGACTGCGCATCGGCCAGGGCTTCCTGAAATTTGGTGGTCAATTTATCGATTCTCATGGCGCATCCCTTGTGATGAAGTTGCTCAACATTTGGGGATAGCGTGGTCCATTTCAAGGTACCTGCCCTCATGAACCCTCTGCGATCAACCCACATCGAGGTGCGGTGATTGGGTCAGGCGACCGGGCTTTGGAAGGTAAGGCGCGCGTCCCCTGGAATTGGCACTCCAGCAAACTCGCCCCGCGCGTGATTTCCCTCCATAACCGCATGCGCCTGACCCAGTCGCCGCGCCGCGCGCCGGCTGCGTCGTAGCGCACCGCCCAGCGAATTGGGCCGGGCACACCACCGACCCAAGCCCTTTGCTGGCCTGGCTAGAATGATCCGATGGACATTTACCAGCTACAGGTGAGCTATCTTGAGCATGAGGATCGCATCCTGCTGCGCATGAACACGCGCAGCAACGAAGAGTTTCGCCTGTGGCTGACGCGTCGCATGGTCCAGAGTGTCTTTCCCCATTTGATAGACATTACCACCCGCCTCAACACCCAAGACAACGCCATGGCCAGCCACGATGGCGCCCACCCTGCGGCTCTGGCGGCTTTCAAAAAGCAGGAGTCACTGGCCACGGCTGATTTTCAAACCCCTTACCGCGCAGAGACGGCGTCAACACCACTGGGCCAGGCGCCCTTGCTGGTGTCAAAAATTCATCTGACTGAAGTTCAGGGTGCCAGTCTGCGCTTGGGTTTTGAAGAGCAAGGCAACGGCACAGCCCAGGGGCGAGCATTTGAAGTGACGCTGAATGCGTCCGTCATGCACAGCCTGTTGCATTTGCTCGAGACGGCCATTCGACAGTCGAATTGGGGCTTGGCCTTTTCCGCCAAGTCCAGTGATGTCTTCAACATCCTGGCCAGCGCCACACCGCCAATTTACCTGAATTGACAACTCAGCTGTTGGCAGCCATCACGCCCCATTTGGCCAGCGCCG
The DNA here is from genome assembly GCA_020048255.1 of Rhodoferax sp. Taxonomy (GTDB): domain Bacteria; phylum Pseudomonadota; class Gammaproteobacteria; order Burkholderiales; family Burkholderiaceae_C; genus Rhodoferax. Next base: position 8,371 of record JAIFMR010000005.1, read on the forward strand.
CATCGTCGCTGACACGGGCATCGACCCAACGCGCACCCGCGGGTGTTTGTTCCTTCTTCC
>JAIFMR010000168.1 GCA_020048255.1 Rhodoferax sp.
TCGGCTGCAATGGCTCAGAGTTCTGAGGGGTCGATTTATGGCCAAGGTAAGGCCAGTGCTGCAGTTGTTGTGACCAATCTCGAGACCGGAGCTACACGTCAAGTCAAGGCAGATGCAAACGGCAACTTCAGTTTGGCAAAAATGCAACCTGGTCGTTACACGGTTGCATCAGGGGGGGTAACCCGTGAAATTACAGTGTCAATTGGGTCTGGCACAAAGGTTGTCTTGGATTCTGAAGCTACCTTGCAACAGGTCGAAGTCAAGGGTTCCCGTGTGCGTTCTGGCATTGACGTGGCCAGTGTTGAGTCCAGCACTGTTTTTAGTTCAGAACAAATTCAAAATCTACCAGTCGCAAGAAATGTTAACGCTGTTGCCATGCTTGCCCCGGGTGTTGTTAAGGGCGATGGGGGTTTAGGTGATGGCGGGCTGCCGTCCTTTGGGGGTGCTTCGGTTGCTGAAAACGGCTATTACATCAATGGTTTTGATGTCACCAATATTCGCAATTTTTTGTCTTATGCCAATCTGCCCTTTGATGCCATTTCCGAACAACAAATGAAAACTGGTGGCTATGGGGCTGAGTACGGCCGGTCACTCGGCGGAGTTGTGAGTTTGGTCACAAAGCGCGGTACCAACACATGGAAAGGCGGTGCAACCTTGTCCTGGGAGCCGGAAAGTCTTTACTCCAAAGGTAAAAATGTTCGTGACCTAGAGCCGACAAGACCGAATAATTACACCCTTTTTCAGGAGTCTGATAAAGAAAGTCACATGAATGCGTCAGTTTATGCTGGCGGCCCGATTATTCCAAACAAACTCTTTGTGTTTGGGTTGATCGAGACAAAGAACGATCAGATCAACAATTTTGGACTAAATCAAAGTATCAGGGAAAAATCCGATCGGCCCAATGGAATGATCAAGCTGGATTTTCTTCCGACGGATGACCATCGATTGGAGTTCACGTACATTGATAACAAGAAAAAGATTGGTTATCGTGATTACACCAATACAACGCCATACAGTGTGACCAATGATGGCGTGGCTGCTGTGAGTGAGGAAACGTCGGGCGGAGACGTTTCAATCTTTAAGTACACCGGCTATCTGACTGACAATCTCACGGTCTCTGCGTTGGCTGGGCGAGTTAACGACATGGCGGCTAAAACGACTGGCGCACGGACGTTGGGCGAAGAGTGTCCGGTGGTCCTTGCTAATGATTTTTCAGAAATTGGTTGCTGGGTTGGACCTTGGCCGGGAAATGGCGCGCGTGACCCCGCCGCCCCAGATGACAAAGATACCCGCAATGCCTTCCGTTTCGATGTCGATTACAAGTTGGGAAACCACAGCATTCGTGGTGGTCTTGACAATCAAAAATTCAAATCGTCTGAGGCTGGTGGGTCGTCTTACACCGGTGGATACTACTATCTGTATCGGGTATCAACGGACGGTACTGTGAATGGTATACCTGGCGCGGTTACACCTGGCAGCGAGTATGTTCGCCGTCGACAATACCAATCAACCAGTGGTTCTTACGAGGTTGATAACAGTGCTTTCTACATCGAAGACAGCTGGCGTATTACAAAAAATGTGTTGCTCTATGGCGGCCTGCGGTGGGAGTCATTTGATAACAAGAATGGTGACGGTGTCAGTTTTGTGAAGGCCGACAATCTGTTGGCTCCGCGCTTTGGCGCTTCTTGGGATGTGAATGGAAATTCATCACTCAAGGTGTTTGGTAATTATGGTCGGTACTTTATTCCTGTCGCGTCCAACACCAATATTCGCATGACCCGTGGTGAAATCTTTCAGCATCGCTACTACTCTTACACAGGCCGGGACCCTGTCACTCAGGCGCCACTTGGTATGGTGGAGTACGGTAACCCGCAGACCAACGGAGACGGAACCTTGCCATTACCCGCAACTGTAGCGGACACTAAACTGAGTCCCATGTCCCAGGATGAATTGATCCTGGGTTTCCAGAAAGCAATTGCCAAGGGATGGACTGCAGGTGCCAAGGTGACGCATCGCAAGATCAATAACGGTATGGATGACTGGTGTGATGGGCCAGCACTTGAGCGTTGGGCGCTGGCTAATGGCTACCCCAACTTTGATTACCATACCGCTGCGTCATGTGTGTTGATTAACCCGGGCAAGGATGTCAGTATCAAGATGGACGTGGAAAACGACGGTGTTTTGCAAGATGTTGTCATTCCAGCAAGTGCCACAGGCCTCGCCAAGTACACGCGTACTTATGATGCGCTAGAGTTGTCGATTGAAAAGGCGTTTGATGGCAAGTGGGGCTTGCAGGGCTCTTACACACTGTCTCGCAGCAGGGGTTCCGCTGAAGGCTATGTCAATTCAACCATTGACCAAGAAGATGCCGGTGTGAGTCAAGACTTTGATTTTGGATCCTTCACGGATGGCAATTATGGCTATTTGGCGAATGACCGCAGACATGCCATCAAGGTCTTTGGTACTTGGGCCATTAACGATACTTTCCGCATGGGTGTTGGCTTTAACGCCACATCGGGTCGTCCAAAGAGCTGTATTGGCTTTGTGCCAACGACGACAGTTGACTACGCTGGTGGTCTTGACGGAGCCAACGGTGCGGGTGCTTACAACAGTGCATCGACCTATTATTGTTTGAACGATGCGGGTCAAACGGTGTTGACCCAACGTGGCGAGCAGGGTCGCACTCCTTGGACAAGTACGGTTGATCTACAGTTTGCTTATACACCCAAGATTGGCAAGGATAAACTGACTTTCCAGGTGGATGTGTTTAATGTCTTTAACCAACAAGAAGTGACCGAAACCGACGAAATTCGTGACTTCAGTCGGGCAACCAGCCTCATCGCCCCTGGTCAGCTGTCAATGAACTACGGTCAGCCGACTTCGTTCCAGAGCCCTCGATCTGTGAAACTGACAGCTCGTTACGAGTTTTAATTCGTAGCCTGCAGTGAAGCAAGCAAGGCCGCTGAACAGCGGCCTTGCTTTTAGTCACATAAAGTGTCCGCCAAGGTGGTGAAATCTGCCAGCCTGACGCGAACTGTGAAAAGTTCTTAGTTAGAAAATTCAGCTGTGGTGGTGCGATGAATCGATTGCCATTCCTCGCCATGTTGAGTGCAGCATTCTGTGGAAACATGAGTTTGATTTATTTTTTTCTACCGATTGCACTGTGCGCGACTCTTTTCACAGCGCCACTTTTAGCCTCAACCAAACCCTCGACGGTGTCAGCAACAGCATCCGTACGAGTCACCCCCATTCAAACCGGCAGTTGGGAACACGCTATCTCATCTTATGCGCCGCCCAAGTATCCGCGCGGTTTTCAACATTTCGAATATGTGAACCCAGATGCACCCAAGGGTGGCACGCTGAACCTGCGCAACCCGGATCGACGTTCAAGTTTTGATAAATTCAACCCGTTCACTACCAGGGGAAGCTCGCCAGCCGGTGTGACGATGTTCATGTTCGAACCACTGGCCATTCAGTCGATGGATGAGCCGCAGGCCATGTATGGCGTGCTGGCAGAAGAGATTTTTGTAGCCCCTGATTTGTCCTCTGTTTCGTTCCGTCTGCACCCCAAGGCACGTTTCAACAACGGTGACCCGGTGACACCCGAAGATGTGGCCTATTCACTGGAGCGCGTCAAGAGCAAGGAGGCCTCACCAGCCACCCAGATCGCTTATGCTGACCTGGCAAAGGCTGTTGTGGTGGATCAGCGTACCGTGCGCATCGAATTGAAAGCGCACACCGTGGATGCGGTGTTTGCCGCTGGGTCTTTGAATATCTTTTCACATCGTTGGGGTGCCGGTAAAAAATTTGATGATGTGGTACTAGACGCACCGATCACCACGGGCGCTTATGTCATTGATCGCTATGACCTGCCCAGTCGGATCGAGTTCAAGCGAAACCCGGACTATTGGGGGCTTAACGTTCCTTCGCGGCGCGGCCATTTCAATTTTGAGCGGATCCGCTATCGCATGTACAACGACGAGGCAGTCGCTCGCGAAGCTTTCAAGGCCGGCGAGTTCGACATTTTCAAAGAATACCGTGCCAGTGCTTGGGTGCGCCAGCATCAGGGTGCCAAATGGAATGACGGCCGCATTGTGAAGAAGTCTTTCAAAACCAGCACGGGTCAGGGCCTGCAGTCGATGCACCTGAATCAGCGCCGTCCGATATTTCAGGACATCCGAGTGCGTGAGGCGTTGCTGTTGGCCTGGGACTTTGACCGCTACAACCAGTACCGCACCTTTGGCCACTCCTATAGCGTGTTCAACAACTCCGAGTTTGCTGCGACTGGCGCGCCATCGTCAGCAGAAATGGCATTGCTGGAGCCGTTTCGTGCCGAGTTGCCCCCCCGCGTGTTTGGCCCTGCTTTTGTGCCGCCCGATAATTTGACCGGCCCCAATGCGCTTCGTGAGCACTTGCGCCAGGCGCGAGATCTGCTGGCTCAAGCCGGATGGAAGGTCGCACCGGATGGCCTGTTGCGCAATGCCAAGGGCGAGCCTTTTGAGTTTGAGTACTTGGAGCCGGGGTCGCCAGGGCGCATGATTGATTTCCAGCGCAATCTTGAGAAGCTGGGTATTTCAATGAAAGAGCGTATTGTTGACTTTGCCTTGTACCGGCGCCGGCTTGAGCAATACGACTTTGACCTGATTGTGATTGTCGAAGGTGACTTCACCTTGCCCAGTGCGGCGGAGCTGGCCTCCAGCTACGGCAGTAAATCGGCCGATGAGCCGGGCAACAGCAACTTTCGCGGCGTCAAGAGCCGCGCCGTGGATCGTTTGATTGACGCCGTCGGCGCTGCCACGACGATTGATGAGCTTCGTGCTGCGGCGCGCGCGCTAGACCGGGTGGTGATGTGGAGTTACTGGCAAATCCCGCAGGTTTACGTCGGCGAAGAGCAAATTTCGTACTGGAACCGCTTTGGCCTGCCCGCAGTTCAGGCCAAGTACTTTGTCGCCGATTCCTACCCGTCGGCCAGTTCGCCACCCTGGCCGCTGTGGACCTGGTGGATGAAAGATACCAAGGACGCCGCGAGCCGGCGCTGACACCATGTTGACTTACTTTCTAAAGCGCTTGCTGCTCATGGTGCCTACGCTGTTGGGTGTACTCACCGTGACTTTCATCGTTATTCAGTTTGTCCCTGGTGGGCCGGTCGAGCAAGTGCTGGCCGAGGCTCGGGCGTCGCAAAAGGGTGGTGAGGGCAGCGCTTACAAGGCCAGTCGCGATATTGACAAAAAGCAGGTCGAGGAATTGAAGAAGCTATACGGTTTTGACAAACCTGCTCATGTACGCTATCTGGAGATGCTGGGCAATTTCGCGCAATTCGACCTGGGCCGCAGTTTCATGCAAAACAAGGATGTCTGGTCGTTGATCAAGGAGAAGCTGCCGGTCTCCATTAGCCTGGGCTTGTGGACTTTTCTGATTTCTTACCTGGTATCCATTCCCATGGGGGTCACCAAGGCCGTGCGGGATGGCAGCACTTTTGATACGGTAACCACCATGCTGGTTTTGATTGGATTTGCGATCCCAGGCTTTGTGCTGGGCGTCCTGCTGATTGTGCTGTTTGCGCGGAGCTGACCTGGTTCGCTCGTATCACCGACTACTTCTGGCATCTTGCGCTGCCTCTGACCTGTTTGACCATCGGCAGCTTCGCCACCATCACGCTGCTGACCAAGAATACTTTTGTTGAAGAGATCCGCAAGCAGTATGTTCTTGTGGCACGCGCCAAGGGCTTGAGCCAGCAGCGAGTTTTGTACAAGCACATTTTTCGTAATGCGCTGATTCCCTTGGTCACGGGGTTTCCCGCGGCCTTTGTGGGCGCGTTCTTCGCGGGTTCGGTGCTGATAGAAACTTTGTTTTCCCTGGATGGGCTGGGTCTGCTGGGTTATGAGGCTGTCATCCGGCGTGACTACCCGGTGGTGCTGGGTTCGCTGTATGTTTTCACCTTGATCGGGCTGGTGGTCAAGCTGGTGTCGGACTTGCTTTACACCGTGGTCGATCCTCGGGTCCAGTTTGGGGCGGTTTCGCGATGAGTACAGAAATGAACGCACCCTTGGCTCAGTCCAAATCGCCAACCCAGCGGGCCTGGGCACGCTTTAAACGCAACCGATACGGCTACCTGTCCCTTTGGATATTTCTGGTGATCTTGGTGGTGGCCACGTTGGGTGAACTGGTCAGCAATGACCGCCCATTCATTGCGCAGATCAACGGTAAAACCTACTTTCCGATTCTCAAAAATCCCACTGATCTGGAGTTGGGCGGCGACTTTGCCACGCCAGCCGACTGGAAAGATCCCTATGTTTCCGGGCTCTTTGCCAAGCCCGAGAACTGGAAGTTGGGCACTTTGAACCCTCATTCGGCGACATCAACCGACTATTTCACCAAGAACCCCGCTCCTGCGGCGCCCTCAGCCGCCAATTGGTTGGGAACCGACCGCTATGGGCGCGACATGGTGGCCAGGCTGTTGTATGGATTTCGGGTCAGCATCTGGTTTGCCATTGCGCTGACCGTTACCGGTACATTGATTGGTGTCCTGATGGGCGCGATCCAGGGATATTTTGGTGGCCGTATCGACCTGACGGTTCAGCGTCTCATTGAGGTTTGGGGCGCTGTGCCGGAACTGTATCTGTTGATCATCGTGGCTTCGATTTTTGAACCATCACTGCTGTTGCTGCTGGTGCTCTTGTCGCTGTTTGGCTGGATTGGCTTGTCCGACTATGTGCGAGCGGAGTTTTTTCGGAACCGTTCGCTGGAGTTCGTCAAGGCGGCGCGTGCGCTGGGTCTGTCCAACGCCCAGATCATTCGCCGTCATGTGTTGCCAAATTCTTTGACGCCTGTGATCACTTTTTTGCCGTTTCGAATGAGTGGTGCCATTTTTGCGCTCACTTCGCTGGACTTTTTAGGTCTTGGCGTGCCGTCATCGGTACCGTCTCTTGGTGAGTTGCTCAAGCAGGGCAAAGATTGGCTTGATGCCTGGTGGATCATTGTTCCGACCTTTCTTATTTTGACCATCACGATGGCTCTGCTCACTTTTATTGGCGACGCCTTGCGTGACGCCTTCGACACACGCAAATCATGAGCAACGCTCCTCTACTTGATATTGAGCACCTGAGTGTTCGTTTTGGCACGACAACGGTGGTCGATGACGTTTCGTTTGCCATAGCGCCGGGGGAGAAATTCGCGCTGGTGGGGGAGTCCGGTTCCGGCAAATCCATGACGGCGCTGTCCGTCTTGCGATTGGTCGATGCTGCCAACACGTCGGGTGCGATCCGCTTCAATGGAGCTGATCTGCTGACCAAAAGTGAACGTGAGATGCGTGGGGTTCGGGGAGCGGACATTGGCATGATTTTTCAGGAGCCCATGACCGCGCTGAACCCCCTGTACACCGTAGGTAATCAGATTGGCGAGGTGCTGGAACTGCACCAAGCACTGCGTCCCAATGCAGCTCGAGCGCGCGCCATTGAATTGCTGGCCCAGACCGGCATCCCCGAGCCCGAGCGCAGGGTGGACGCCTATCCGCACCAGCTCTCAGGCGGTCAGCGTCAGCGTGCCATGATTGCCATGGCCCTGGCCTGCCGCCCCAAACTATTGATCTGTGATGAGCCCACGACGGCACTGGACGTCACGATTCAGGCGCAGATCCTCGACCTGCTCGACGAGCTCCAGCGCACACTGGGCATGGCTCTGCTGTTCATCACCCATGATTTGAATCTGGTGCGACGCTTTACTCATCGGGTGGGTGTGATGGAACGCGGCAGGCTGGTTGAAATGGGGGACACCGCGACGGTCTTCGCCAACCCACAGCATGCCTACACGAAGAAATTGCTAGCCAGTCGCCCGCAGCGCGTGGTGCAGGCCGTGGCGACAGACGCGCCCGTGTTGTTAGCAGGTCATGAAGTCGGTGTGACATTTAGCAGCAGTGAAGGCTGGTTTCGCAAGCGCCATTTTCAGGCGGTGCGTGGCGCTGAGCTGCAGTTGCGCCGCGGTGAGACTTTGGGCATTGTGGGCGAGTCTGGCTCAGGCAAGACCACCTTGGGGATGGCTCTGCTGGCGCTCCAAGATATTTCCAGCGGCCGTATCGAGATGGATGGACAGCGCATTGACAACGCCAGCCGACAAGCTTTGAGGGCCATGCGCTGTCGCATGCAGGTGGTCTTCCAGGATCCTTTTGCCTCTCTGAGCCCGCGCATGACAGTGGGGCAGATTGTGGGTGAGGGCCTGGAGTTGCACCGATCCGATTTGACGACTGCTGAGCGTGACCAGCTGGTGCTGCAGATGCTGGACGAGGTGGGATTGAGCGAGCGAAGCGGTGTGGCTGATGTGCTGCAGCGCTATCCGCATGAGTTCTCAGGGGGGCAGCGTCAACGAATTTCCATCGCACGGGCAGTTGTATTACGCCCCGAGGTTCTGGTGCTTGATGAGCCGACCTCGGCCCTGGACGTTTCAGTTCAGCAACAGGTATTAGCCCTGTTGGCCGAGTTGCAGCAGCGCTATCACATGAGTTACGTCTTTATCAGCCATGATCTTGCTGTGATCCGGGCCATGGCACACCGGGTGTTGGTGATGAAAGACGGGAACATCATTGAGGAAGGCGAAGCCCTGGCCGTGTTTGATGCACCGCGCCAGCCTTACACGCAGACGCTTCTCGCAGCTGCTCACTTGGTCTGACAAGTCAGCTACTCCTGCGCATTGATGTCTGAGCAAGCCAATGCGGTCCCGCTTTCAGCATCCGGTAGACCCAACGCAGGAGCAGCAAGGCCAGCAGTGCTTCTGCCAGGGTGAATACGAAGGCAAGTAAAGCATTGCCATCCTCAGCACGTCGTTTGAACTTGGCAACAGCCCGATCACGGGTGATTTCAATGCTGTCATAAAAGGTTGGTACCACCAAGAGTGTCAGCAGTGTCGAGGTAATGGTGCCACCGATGATGGCCACCGCCAGTGGCTGGTAGAACTCGCCGCCCTCGCCCAGTCCGATAGCCACGGGCAGCATGCCCGCAATCAGGGCGAAAGTCGTCATCAGGATCGGACGCAAACGAACCCGTCCTGCATGCATCAGGGCTTCTTCGCGGCTCTCACCTTCGGCTTCTTTCTTACGGGCGGCATCGAGTAGCAGGATGGCATTCTTGGCCACCAGCCCCATGAGCATGATGATGCCGATAAAGCTCATCAGGTTCAGCGTACCACGAGTCACCAGCAAGGCCAGAACCACACCAATGAGCGACAGCGGCAACGACAACATGACAGCCAATGGTGCCGTGAACGAACCAAATTGCATCACCAAAATCAGGTACATGAGGCCAATACCAGACAGCAACGCAATCAGCATCTCGTTAAACAGCTCTTTCTGATCCTGTCCGGCACCCCCCAGGGATAAACCGTATCCCGGTGGGTAGTCGAATGACTTGGCCAGTTTCATGGCATCTTCGGTGACTTCGCCGTTGGAGCGACCTTGGGCGTTAGCTGAAACGGTGATATTGCGCTTGCCATTGGTGTGCTCAATGCCCGACGGGCCTTGTCCCATGCTGATCGTGGCAATTTGGTCGAGGGGCACCATGAGATTGCTGCCGGAAACAGCAATCGGCAGGCGTTCAATATTTTCCTTGCTGACCCGGTCGTCGGGGTGCAGCCGTACAGCCACATCGCGTGTTTCACCGGTGGGGTCCACCCAATCACCAACTTCAATCCCTGCAAAGGCCACACGCAGGGCTTGTGCTGCATCGTTGGCAGAGATGCCCATGGAGTTGGCCAGTCCCCGATTTAGCTCGATCTTTAGTTCTTTTTTGGGATCTTGCTGGGACAGGCCGACATCGACGGCACCAGGCACCAGGCGGAGCTTGTCCATGTAGGCGCTGGTGATCTCCAGCAGTTTGCGTGAATCTGGGCCAGTAAAGTCAATTTGAATGGGCTTGCGTGCGCCATTGTTCAAGTCGTCCAGCACGGTGTATTCAGCGCCGACCAGCGTGCGCACTTTCTCTCGCAATTCGGTGGCGATTTCCTTGGCACTGCGGACGCGGGTATTGCGCTTGCCGATATCAACGTAAATGCGTCCGCCATTGGCCGAGATGTTGCTGTTGGTTTCCTTGGTCTCGGCAATGGTTCTGGCCAGCGCGGCGGCGCGCTCCATTTTCAGACGTGCATATTCGACCGACGAGGAGGCTGGTGTGCGCACATCGATCATCAAATTGCCGGAATCCGTGGCTGGCAAAAAGGCAGAGCCTCCCCACATGACTTGTAGTCCCAGCGCCCCGAACAGACTCAGTACTGCAATGGCAGCCATTGAGCGACGGTGGTGCAAGGCCCAGGCAATGACGTTGCCGTAGCGGTCCGCCTGTTGGTCAAACCAATTGTTAAAGCGTGCCAATACCGCGCTGAGGCCGGTCTTGGGCGCGGTATGGTGACCCACGGGGTCGCCCCAATATGCCGATAGCATGGGGTCAAGCGTGAAGGAGATGCCCAGGCTCACCAGCACTGAGCACGTCACCGTCAGGGCAAATGGCCGAAACCACTCGCCTGAGACTCCAGGCATGAAGGCGACCGGGATGAACACTGCAATGATGGAAAAGGTGGTCGCCGCAACTGCCAGACCAATCTCGGCTGTGCCTTCAAGCGAAGCAGTGCGGCGATCAGAGCCGCGCTGCATGTGACGCACGATATTTTCCCGAACCACAATGGCATCGTCAATCAGCACGCCAATGGCCAAAGAAAGGCCAAGCAGTGTCATGAAATTAAGCGTAAAACCGCACAACCAGACGGCAATGAACGCGGCAATGACCGATGTGGGTAAGCTCAATGCCGTGATCAGTGTGGAGCGCCAGGAATTCAGAAATGCGTAGACCACAAAAATGGTCAACACCGCACCCAGCACCAGGGACTCGATGACGTTGTTGAGGCTGCGCTGCGCGTCCACACCACCATCACGAGTGATTTCGAGTTGGGTTCCGGGATGGTCATTTTTGAACTCAGTATTGATTTCTTTGACGAGTTTGCGCACATCGTTGGCAACACTTACAGTACTGGCGTCACGCGAACGGGTCACAAAAACACCCACATTCGGCTTGCCGCTGCGAATGCTGAAAGAGTCGATGTCGGCGAAGCTGTCGCTGATGCTGGCGATTTGGCCCAGTCGTACAACCCGGCCATCGAAGCGTTTGACCACAATGTTCTGAAACTCCTCTGGCGATTCAATGCGACCGACCAGGCGTATGCTTTCTTCATCGAGCTTGCCGCGTACCTTACCAACCGGCGCATTGGTGTTCTGCGCCCGCAGTGCGGCAACCACTTCGCCAACAGATACGTTGTATTCACGGAGCTTTTGCGCGCGAAGCAGAACCGACAACTCACGCTTCAACGAGCCATTGACATTGACCGTGGCTACGCCGGAGATGCCCCGTAGTTTGTCGGCTAGCACATCTTCGGCCAGGCGCGAGATCTCGGCGTGGCTCTGCTTGCTGGATGACAGAGCCATGTTCATGATGGGTTGTGCGGCCGGATCGAAGCGCCGCACAATCGGCTCACGCATTTCGGTGGGCAGCTTGTAGCGCGCACTGGAGATGACACTGCGAACATCATCTGCCGCTTCGATCATGTTCTTCTTGAACGAGAACTGAATCCAGAAACTTGCATTGCCCTCACTGCTCGTCGAATAGACCTCGGTTGCACCGGAGACGCTTTGCAAGGACTTTTCTAGTCGGTTGACGATTTCGCGTTCAACTGAATCTGGCGAAGCACCAGGATAGGCAATAAAGACCTGAATACCGGGAATTTCCACATCCGGATTTTGGTTGACCCTCAGTTTGTTGAGCGCCAGCAGGCCCATGGCCATCAGGGCAATGATCAAGACGATGGTGGGCATGGGCCGCTTGATGCTGAAATCGGACAAGAACATATCTACGTCCCCGTGGTGGCAGAGGCAGCGGACGCGGCACTGTCTGGTGGTTTGGCACTGACCAATTCAAGGCTTTGGCCATCCTTGAAACTCGAACTCGGACTGCGCAAGATGATGTCGCCATCGGTCAGCCCGCTGCGAACTTCGAAATTGCCGGTGCGGGGGTCCCGCGCACCCAGTGCGACGTCAACCCGGCTCAGAGTGCTGCCCTTGACACGCCACACCAATGCCTTGTCACCAGAGCGCACCAATGCTGATTCTGGCAGCGTGAAGGCTTTCGCGCTGTTGGTCTCAATAGACCCTTCCGCATACAGACCCGACACCGCGGGTTGCTTGGCGCCAACAAAGCCGATGAGCACTTCGACCTGGCGTGTCACGTCGTTGGCGCTGGGTTCAACGCGTGTCACCACGCCACGAAACTCCTGGCTTGCATAACCGTTGATGCGAAAGCTAACGGATTGACCGATGCTGACCATGCCGATCTTGTCGGCAGACACGCGTCCGGCAAAGCGCATGCTGTTGGGGTCGACCACTTTGAGCAGTTCCTTGCCGATGGAAGCGGTGTCACCGGCTGAAACTTTGCGTTCACTCACCACACCATCAAACGGAGCACGCACCATGGTGCGATCGAGTTGCTGCCGTGCCAGCACAGCACGTGCTTTGGATGCGGACAACTCGCTTTGCGCTGCGTTGAGTCGCACATCGGCGTCATCGATCGCCTGCAGGGACGTCATTCCGGAAGCACGCAGCGTTTTGAGGCGCTGCAGATTGCGCTCAGCCTGGTCCAGCGATTGGGTTGCGTTGCGCACGTTGGCCTCGGCGGATTGCAGGTTGTCACGGATCGAGGTCTGATCGAGTCTCACCAGCACATCACCTCGACGCACAGGGTCGCCGTTTTCCTTCAGCACTTGCAACACCACTGTAGACACCTCATTCTAATTCGCATTAGAAACGCAATTTAAGATCCACTCCCATCCTGCGATAGATTTGACTGCGTCTTGTGACTTTTCGAGGTGACACAATCCTTGGAGAAGTTGCGTCTCCAGCGCATCCATGCTGTCAAAGGCTTGGTTGTGGAAGTACTTCTCCCGTAACTCATCCCAAATGTGTTCTTGTGGATTGAGTTCCGGCGAGTACGGCGGCAAGAAGTGCAGCCGCAGGTTTTCTGGCAAGACAAAGGTTTTGCTCTTGTGCCAACCCGCACCATCGACCACCATAACAACGTTTTCTTCAGGGTAACGCTTTCCAATTTCGGCGATGAACAGTTGCATGCATTGCGTATTGACCAAAGGCAGCACCAGTGAATCAAATTTTCCGTCCACTGGCGAGACTGCGCCGTAGGCATACGTGTACTGGTAAGTGAGCATGGCCTTGACCATTGGCCGCATCGGGTGCCGTGCCCAGCAATAGCGTGTGTCGCTGATCCGACCAAACCTGGCTTCGTCCTGAAACATCAAACGCATCGGCCTGACCGTGGCAAAACTCTTTACGATCTCGTCCAAAGCGCCGGGGAGTTTTTTTTCCAATCCTCCCGTGCCTCGGGGTCTCCCTGTGGATGGTAGGTGTCGGGGGCAAGCTTGCGCCAACCGTGACGAGCCAGCATGCGGTACACGCTAGAGAGTGCCAAAGTTTTCCCCAACTTGGCTTCGATGGCTGGCTTGATTCGGGGAATGACAACCACGCCTCCCGTGGCAGCATCGGGCAAAACCTCATCCAGAATTTGTCGTTCACGCTCCAGATCGGTGTTGGCCCTGTTGCGCAACTGGCGCTTGCTACGGGGAGCAGCCATTTCACCAGCGGCAACCTTTCCAAAACGCGTACGCATAGTGCAGGTGGCGCCACTGGATCGACCAATTGCCAAGGCCGTCTGTTCGATGCTCAGACCCAACTCCAGTGGTAGCAGAACCGACTGCGCCAGGCGCAAATCATCGGCCGTGCGTGCTGTCTTCAAAAGTTTGCGTGCCGCCTCGATATGCTCCGTGCCGCTTGCAGTTCTTGCCATGAATCAATCTCCTTGAAATCATGACATTATTATTACTGTTTTTAACGCGAATTGGAAT
>JAIFMR010000172.1 GCA_020048255.1 Rhodoferax sp.
GCGCACTGATTTTTTCTCGTCACCCAGATAAAACTCGACCGAGCCGCCTTGCACCACCGGAATTTCAAACTGGCTGATCTGGTAGCCCTTGGGCAGGTCGGGGTAAAAGTAATTTTTGCGGGCAAAAATGCTGCGCGGTGCAATGTGGGAGCCCAGTGCCAGGCCCAGTTCGATGGCTCGTTCGACTGCTCCTGCGTTCATCACCGGCAGGGTGCCTGGCAGCGCCAAGTCCACCGCACAAGCTTGTGTATTGGGCTCAGCGCCGAAAGCCGTGGATGCACGGCTAAAAATCTTGGAGCGGGTCGACAGCTGCGCGTGAGTCTCAAAACCAATCACCACCTCGTAGCCTCGCACCAGCAAAGATTTGGCAGGAGCTTTTTTTTCAACAACGGTATTCATTTTTTCAATTTCCTTAGGCGCGAACCGGTGGTTGCGCCGTGTGCCAGTCCGTGGCTTGCTGAAAGCAATGCGCAGCATTCAACAGCCGGGACTCAGACAGGTGGTTGCCAATCAGCTGCATACCCACCGGCATGTGACCTGCGCCAAAACCCACGGGCAAGCTCATGCCAGGCAGCCCGGCCAAGGAGGCCGGCAGGGTAAAAATATCAGCCAGGTAGTCCGCCAGCGGGTCGTTACCATGGCCCCCCAGCGCCCAGGCTACGGTGGGTGCCACCGGCCCGGCAATCACATCACATTGCTTGAACGCCTGCTGAAAATCGTCGGCAATCATGCGGCGTATTTTTTGGGCTTGCAGGTAATACGCATCGTAGTAACCGTGCGACAGCACATAGGTGCCAATCATGATGCGCCGCTTGACCTCGTCACCAAAACCCTCGGCACGGGTTTGCCGGTACATGTCGTTGAGGTCGGTGTAATGGTGCGCACGGTGACCAAATTTGACGCCGTCAAAACGACTCAAATTGCTGGACGCTTCTGCCGGCGCAATGATGTAGTACACCGGGATCGACAGTTCGGTGCGTGGCAGAGAAATCGGCACCAGTTTGGCGCCCAGCGCCTGGTATTGCGCAAGCGCTGCATCCACCGCTGCACGCACATCGTCTGCGAGGCCTTCGCCAAAAAACTCTGCGGGTACGCCAATACGCAAACCGTCAATAGAGTCACCCAACTGCCGTGTGAAATCCTCTGCCGGCACGTCCAGCGAGGTCGAGTCGCGGTCCGGGTCAGGCCCGCACATGGCCGATAGCAACAAGGCACAGTCTTGCGCCGTGCGCGCCATCGGCCCGGCTTGATCCAAACTGGAAGCGAACGCCACCATGCCATAACGCGAGGCCCGGCCGTAGGTTGGCTTGATGCCCGTGATGCCGCAAAACGAAGCCGGTTGTCGGATCGAGCCACCGGTATCGGTCCCCGTGGCGGCTGGTGTCAGGCGCGCTGCCACCGCCGCGGCGCTGCCACCGGATGAGCCACCCGGCGTGCGCGTGACGTCCCAGGGGTTTTTCACCGGGCCAAAAGCCGAGTTTTCATTGGCGGACCCCATGGCAAACTCATCGCAATTGAGCTTGCCCAAGGTCACCACGCCGGCATCGGCCAAACGCGACACCACGGTGGCATCAAACGGTGAGCGATACCCTGCCAGCATTTTGGAGCCGGCCGTTGAAACGAAATCGCGGGTAACAAAGATATCTTTGTGCGCCACAGGAACACCCTCCAGGGCTCCAGCTGTCCCAGAGGCCAGCCGGGCGTCTGCGGCACGCGCTTGTGCCAGCGTGACGTCGTCTGACAAGTCCAAGAAAGCGCCGGAGTCTTTCGCCGCATGGGCGCGTGCCAAAAAATGCTGGGCAGTCTCTACGGCCGAGACCTTGCGCGCACGCAATTGGCTGGCCAGTTCGGCCACGGTCAGGTCGTGTAAATCGGTATGGGTTGGGGTCATGATGAAAATCGAGTGGGCTTATTCGATGACCTTGGGTACCAGGAACAAGCCTGACTCCACTGCAGGTGCGCTTTTTTGATTGGCTTCACGCTGATTGGATTCGCTCACGGTATCCGGGCGCAAGCGCAGCGCCACCTCACCCATCACGTCCACCGGGTGCGCCAGCGGGTGAACACCGGTGGTGTCCACGGCGCGCATTTTTTCAACAATGCCAAAGAAATCATTGAGTTGCGTGCACAAGCGGGTGCGCTCCTCGGGCTGTAGACCGAGCCGGGCCAGGTTAGCCAGGCGGTCGATATCGACGGGGGTCAAAGACATGGTTTTTTCAATCGAAACAAGGTGTAATACGTGGTTAATCCGGCATCAGGTAACAGCTTATGCACAGGCCATGAGGTATTATCTCGCCTTTGCATTTAGGCTGAAAAAAGCGCCAATTTAAGCCAAAAATCCCATTTTGACCACGTTACCGGGTGACTTGAGGGCCGAAGCGCCCCTGGTACCCACCAAAGGATTTATTCATGTTCGGAGCTTTCCGTCAGTATTTCTCAACTGACCTCGCCATTGACCTCGGTACTGCCAACACTCTCATTTATGTTCGCGACAAAGGTATCGTGCTGGACGAGCCTTCTGTTGTGGCCATCCGCCACGAAGGCGGCCCCCAAGGCAAAAAAACCATTCAAGCCGTGGGCAAGGAAGCCAAGGCCATGCTGGGCAAAGTCCCCGGCAATATCGAAGCCATTCGTCCCATGAAAGACGGCGTGATCGCCGACTTCACGGTCACCGAGCAAATGCTCAAGCAATTCATCAAGATGGTGCACCCTCGCTCCATTTTTCGCCCCAGCCCGCGCATCATCATTTGTGTGCCCTGCGGCTCCACCCAGGTGGAGCGCCGGGCCATTCGCGAGTCGGCTTTGGGTGCCGGTGCCAGCGATGTGTATTTGATTGAAGAACCCATGGCAGCGGCCATTGGCGCCGGTCTGCCAGTATCAGAAGCTTCGGGTTCGATGGTGGTGGACATTGGCGGCGGAACCACCGAGGTGGGCGTGATCTCCCTGGGTGGCATGGTCTACAAGGGCAGTGTGCGTGTGGGCGGTGACAAATTCGACGAAGCCATCATCAACTACATTCGTCGCAATTACGGCATGCTCATTGGTGAACCCACCGCTGAGGCGATCAAGAAGAGCATCGGCTCAGCCTTTCCGGGCAGCGAAGTCCGCGAGATGGAAGTCCGCGGCCGCAACCTGTCTGAAGGTGTGCCACGCAGCTTCACCATTTCCAGTAATGAGATTCTTGAAGCGCTGACCGACCCCATCAACAACATTGTTTCCGCCGTCAAAAACGCGCTGGAGCAAACCCCGCCCGAGCTCGGCGCTGACATTGCTGACCGCGGCATGATGCTGACCGGTGGTGGCGCCCTGTTGCGCGACCTGGACCGCCTGCTGGCTGAAGAAACCGGCTTGCCGGTGCTGGTGGCCGAAGACCCACTCACCTGTGTGGTGCGCGGGTGTGGCATTGCGCTGGACCAGATGGAACGCCTGGGCTCCATTTTTACCAGCGAATAAGCCCCGGAGTCAGCGATGCCGCTCGGTACGCTGGACAGCAGACCCCCGCCATTTTTCAGGCAAGGCCCCTCGGCCCTGTCGAAATGGCTGTTTTTCAGCGTTTTGGCAGTGCTGCTGATGGTGGCTGACATCCGATTTCGGGTGGCGCAACCGCTTCGTGCGACCCTTGCCACGATGATTTACCCCTTGCAATGGACCGTGATGCAACCCATCTCTTGGGCGCAAGGGGCCGGCCACTATTTCGAGTCCCTGGCCACATCTCAGTCCAAAGAGGCAGCTGCGCAATATCAACTGGGTTTGCAGTCGCAACGGGCCCAGCAAGTCGAACAGCTCACGCTTGAAAACGCCAAGCTCAGAAGCCTGCTGGCCCTGCGTGAGCGCGTCAATGCGCCTGCCCTGGCGGCACAAGTCCTCTACGACGCAGCTGACCCGTTCACCCGCAAAGTCATCATTGACAAGGGTGCGTTAGCAGCGGTCCAGTCAGGCGCACCGGTGATTGACGAAGCCGGTGTCCTGGGGCAAGTCACGCGCGTTTACCCGCTGGTCAGCGAAGTCACCCTGCTGACCGACCACAACCAGGCGATTCCGGTACTCAATGTCCGAACCGGTGTACGCGGCTTGGCCTTTGGAGATGCCAGTTCACGCAGTGGCTCGCTGGAATTGCGCTTCATGGACGCACATGTCGATATGGAATCTGGTGACTTGCTGACCACCAGCGGTGTCGATGGGGTCTATCCACCCGGGCTACCCGTGGCGCACGTCAACGCCATCGAACGCCGTGCCGACTCCGCCTTTGCCCGCATCAGCTGCATCCCGGTCGGTCGCGTTGCCAGCAGCCTTCACGTGTTGGTGTTACAGCCCTACACCGGGCAGGTTTTGCCCCGACCCGAACCCGACGTGGCGCCGCCAGCCAGCGACAAGAAGGGGCGTCAACCATGATCATGCCGCGGGGTCAGCAACTGCTGCTGCCGGTCAATCCCTGGTTCATCTGGAGCAGCCTGATTGCGGCCCTGGCGTTCAACATGATGCAAAACATGGGGTTCTGGGGGCGCGCAGCCTGGTTACCTGACATGCTGGCTGTGGTTTTGCTGTTCTGGACCATTCACCAGCCCCAGCGCATCGGTGTCGGCGCCGCTTTTTTTCTGGGCCTGACCATGGATGTACATCAAAGTGCGCTGCTGGGCCAGCACGCGCTCAGCTACACCGCCATGAGCTTTTTGGCCATTGGCATTCACCGCCGGTTGTTGTGGTTCAGCGTGCCCAGTCAGGCCGCCCAAGTGTTGCCCTTGTTTGTGGTCGCCCATGCCCTGGCTCTCGCCGTTCGGCTGCTGGCAGGCGCCGAATTTGCCGGCTGGTCCATGCTGTTGGCACCGTTGATTGAAGCCTTGTTCTGGCCGGCCATCAGTGTGCTGTTGTTGTGGCCGCAGCGCCGCGCACCGGACCCCGATGCCAACCGTCCGCTCTGAGCTGGCATGACTGTTATCCGCAATGTTCAGGCTGAGCTCTCGCGTTTTCGCATGCGGGTGTTTGTGGCCAGCGTGGTGGTGGCAGTATGTTTTGCCCTGGTGGCCGCGCGCCTGGTCTTTTTGCAAGTGGTGCGCCATGAGGATCTGCGCGCACAGGCCGAAAACAACCGCACCGCCATCGTGCCCATCGTACCCAACCGGGGGCTGATTCTGGACCGCAACGGTGTAGTGCTCGCCACCAATTACTCCGCCTACACCCTGGAGGTCACCCCCTCCAAAGTGGCCCATCTGGAACAAACCATTGATGCATTGGCGCAGGTTCTGGAGATCACCCCGCGTGATCGTAAACGCTTTAAAAAACTGCGCGAAGAAGCCAAAAGCTTTGAGTCCCTGCCGCTGCGTAGCCGCCTGAGTGATACCGAGGTCGCCCAGTTTGCCGCCCAGCGTTACCGCTTTCCAGGTGTCGACATCAAGGCCCGGCTGTTTCGCAACTACCCCTACGGCGAACTGGCCAGCCATGTGATTGGTTACATCGGACGCATCAACACCGCAGAAAAAGAGGTGCTCGATGACTCCGAGGATCACGCCAATTACCGGGGTACCGAGTACATCGGCAAACTCGGTATCGAACAAAGCTTTGAGACTCAATTACACGGCATCACCGGCGTGGACGCCATGGAAACCTCGGCGGGCGGTCGCGCCACCCGGCGCCTGACCAACCAGCCGTCCACCCCTGGCAACACCATCCAGTTGTCGATTGACATCAAGCTGCAAAAACTCATTGAGGACATGTATGGCGACCGCCGCGGTGCCTTGGTCGCGCTCGACCCCAAAACCGGCGAGGTGCTGGCCTTTGTCAGCAAGCCGACCTTTGACCCCAACCTGTTTGTCGAAGGCATTGACCAGGAGAGCTGGCAACTGCTCAACGAGTCCATTGACAAACCCCTGCTTAACCGCGCGCTGCGTGGCACCTACCCGCCGGGCTCCACCTACAAGCCCTTCATGGCTCTGGCAGCCTTGACCACCGGCAAACGCAGTGCCAGCACGCTCATCAATGATCCGGGCTTTTACATGTTTGGTGGGCATCGTTTTGGTAGCCCCGAAAACGAACGCGGCGGCATCATGGACATGCGCCGTGCCATTGTGGAGTCCAGCAATGCCTACTTTTATTCCCTGGCCAATGAGTTGGGTGTGGACACCATGCATGACTTCATGAAACCGCTCGGTTTTGGTCAGATCACCGGCATCGACATTCACGGTGAAGTGCGCGGTGTGCTGCCCAGTCAAGCCTGGAAGCGCAATTATTTCAAGCGCCCCGAGCATCAACGCTGGTACGCCGGCGAAACCATTTCGCTGGGTATCGGACAAGGCTACAACAGCTTCACCATGCTGCAGTTGGCGCAGGCAACAGCCATTGTGGCCAACAACGGCATCAAACACACCCCCCGACTGGTGATGGCCACCCATGACGTCAGCACCCGCGCCAAGACGCCGGTACCGCCCGGGCCCCCGGAGAACCTGGGGTACAAGCCCGAACACATCGAGACCATCCGCCAGGCCATGATTGGCGTCACGCAACAGGGCACATCGACGCGGGTGTTTACCGGTGCGGGTTACCTCAGCGGTGGAAAAACCGGAACAGCACAAGCCGTGTCGCTGGGTAAAAACGAAAAATATGTCGCCGGGCGCATGGAAGAGCGCAAACGTGACCACGCCCTCTACATTGCCTTTGCTCCGGCCGATGACCCCAAAATTGCGCTGGCCGTGATCGTGGAAAACGCCGGCTTTGGTTCAGCCTCTGCCGCACCGATTGCCCGTCGCGCTTTTGACTACTGGTTGCTGGGGCAATACCCCAGCGAGGAAGACATGGCCGCTGTCAGCAAGGGCCAAGCCGCTGCGCCCATTGGCAAACCCCGCGTGGTTGCCGAGATGGCCTGGCCGTCGGGGGGTGCCTTGGCCGCCCCAGCAACGCCTGCATCCAACCCGACAACAGCAACCCCGCTAGCCGCTGCGGCCAGTGCAGCCAGCGCCGCTGCCAGTGGACTTACACGCAGGTAATGCGATCACGACCACCCTGTTTGGACTGGTACAAGGCGGCATCCGCGCGGCTGGTGAGTGATTGCGCGTCGTCATCCACTTGCATCAGGGCCACGCCACCGGAAAGGGTGATGGTGAGCACCACGGCTTGCGTGCGGCGATCGCGAATTTTCATGGCCTTGATGCGCGTGCGGACCAATTCAGCCAACTTAACCGCCTCGTCCTGGGTGCTGTCAGGCATCAAAATGGCAAATTCTTCGCCACCGTAGCGCGCCACACTGAAGACCGAGGTCGACGGCACACAACTCTTCAAAACCTCGCCAACCGCTTGCAACACCCGGTCACCCATGACATGGCCGTGGGTGTCATTGACCTTCTTGAAGTAATCAATGTCAAACATGATCAGACCGTGCGAGTGGTCGGCTTGCGGTAGCTGGCGCAACATGTCCGCCAGCCGTTGGTCAAACCCTTTGCGGTTGAGCACCTGGGTCAGGGAATCATGCAGCGACTCGTCACGCACCCGGGTGAGTTCGCTCTGCAGCCGTTGCACTTCCGACTGGCTGGTCTTGACCTCGGACTCCAGTGCCTGGGTCGAGCTGCGCATGCGGGCGCTGCCTTCAATGGCCTTGATCACCGCTGGCGTCACCAGGGTGTCGTTGAGCGCCTGCAAATCTGTCACGAGCGTCTCCAGCTGGGAGCCAAATTGACCCGCATCCTCGCCGGTACTGGCCGCCGCCTTGGCCAGCGTGGAGGTCACGCGCTGCAATTCATCGCCAATGCGGTGCATGGCCAACGGGTCCACATCGGCCACATACGATTGGTACAGGCCCCACACGTCGTCGTCCGTCAACTGGGGGCGCACCTGCATCAACTGCTCCATCGCCTGGCTCAGCCGGGTGTTCATGCCAGCGACATGTTCAAACCAGACCGTGAAGGTGATCGGGTTGAAGGCGGCATCATGCTGACCCATGTGCGCCAGCACACTGCGCAACAACTCAGCACTTTGTTTTTTGGACTGTGAATACCGCAAAGTCAGCTTTCAGGAGGGAGATACGCTAAGCGCCGCTTGAATCATACCCGGCTATCGCAAAAAAGCGTCCCAACCAGTCTTCAAAATCAGGGCGCTGACCACCAGCAAAAACACAGTTCGCACGAAGCCCGTCCCATGCTTGAGCGCCAGGCGGGTACCCAGCAGGCTACCCAGCACATTGGCCACCGCCATAACCAGTACAAAATGCCACCAGATGTGACCCTTGGCAATAAACAACGCCAGAGCCGACACGTTGGTGGCGGTGTTCACCAGCTTGGCAGCCGCAGAGGCACTCAAAAAGTCATACCCCAGCAGGCGCACAAACAAGAACACCAAAAAACTGCCGGTGCCCGGGCCAAAAAAACCATCATAAAACCCGATCAACAAAGTGCGGGCTGTGCGTGCGCCCCAGTTCTTTTTTGGTCAGGGTGTACAGCAACACCGCCAGCAACACCAAGGGCAACAACTTGCGCAAAAACTCGGGTGAGATCACCGTGACCAGCCAGGCACCCGCAAACGACGCCAACAACCCAGCAGCAGCAGCGGGCCACAACGCCGCCCAGCGCATGTGAACGCGGTGGCTGTACTGCCAGGTGGCAAACGCCGTGCCCCACACCGAGGCGCCCTTGTTGGTCCCAAACAAGGTGGCTGGATGTGCTGTGGGAAAAGTGGCAAACAGGGCCGGCACCAGAATCAGCCCACCACCGCCCACAATGGCGTCCACAAAGCCAGCAAACAGACTGGCAAGCG
>JAIFMR010000124.1 GCA_020048255.1 Rhodoferax sp.
CACTCCTTCCCATCCCGAACAGGACAGTGAAACGCCTCTGCGCCAATGATAGTGCGGATTCCCGTGTGAAAGTAGGTCATCGTCAGGCTCCTATGCCTAAAACGCCCAATCATCGATTGGGCGTTTTTTTTTGCGTGTCGAACACCTCACGCCTACAGACGTCCGGTGATTTGACGAAGGCCGGACAAGACCTGTCACACCTTGTAATACTCTCGGTACCACTCCACAAACCGGCCCACACCGTCTGGCACTCCGGTGGCGGGCACAAAACCCACCCATTCGTGCAGGGCATCTGTGTTGGCATACGTGGCGGGCACATCGCCATCTTGCATTGGCAGCAACCGTTTTTCCGCTCTTTTGCCCAGGGCATCCTCAATGCAGGCAATAAAGTCTAGCAAGGGTACCGGATTGTGATTGCCAATGTTGAACACGCGGTAGGGCGCATTGCTGGTGGCGGGGTCAGCGGCGACTGCGTCGTACGCCGGGTTAGGTGCGGGTAACTTGTCCAGCACCCGCACCACACCTTCCACAATGTCATCCACAAACGTAAAGTCGCGCATCATGTTGCCATGGTTAAACACGTCAATCGGTTGGTTGTTCAAAATGGCTTTGGTAAATAAAAACAGCGCCATGTCAGGGCGGCCCCAGGGGCCATACACCGTGAAGAAGCGCAAGCCCGTGGTAGGCAAGCCAAACAAATGACTATAGGTATGTGCCATCAGCTCGTTGGCCTTTTTGCTGGCTGCATACAGGCTCACAGGGTGGTCCACGCTGTCGTGTTCTGAAAACGGCATTTTGGCGTTGCCGCCATACACGCTGGAGCTTGACGCATACACCAAGTGTTGCACATGGTTGTTGCGGCATCCCTCCAAAATATGGGTAAAACCGACAATATTGCTCTCAATATAAGCGTGCGGATTTTGCAATGAGTAACGAACACCCGCCTGCGCTGCCAAGTGAATCACTCGGTCAAACTTTTCCACGGCAAACAGCGTCTCCATGCCCGAGCGATCAGCCACGTCCAGCTTCACAAAGCGAAACCCGGCGTGCGGCAGCAGTCGGTTGAGCCGACTTTGCTTCAGCGACACATCGTAATAATCGTTCAGGTTGTCCAGCCCCACCACTTCATCGCCCCGCGCCAGTAGAGCCAGCGCGGTGGACATGCCAATAAAGCCAGCAACACCTGTGAGTAATATCTTCATAAGCCATGCATCCTCAAATATTGAATGGCTGATCTTAGCCGCCATGGCATCGGTACAGTTGGCCCGCTGGCGATTCAGCTTGTGTGCAAAAATGATCCTTTTAATCTCTATCCACCATGTGCGGCATCACCGGTATTTTTGACACCCGCGGCCATGCCGCGATCGACCGCGCCACTCTGCAGCGCATGAACGACTCGCAGATGCACCGCGGCCCCGATGAGGGCAGCCTGCACCTGGAGCCCGGCGTGGGTTTGGGTCATCGGCGCCTGTCCATCATCGACATCGCCACCGGTCAGCAACCCCTGTTCAACGAAGACGGCTCCGTGGTGGTGGTGTTTAACGGCGAGATCTACAACTACCAAGCCCTCATCCCCGAACTACAAGCCCTGGGCCACGTCTTTCATACCAAGAGCGACACCGAATGCATCGTGCACGCCTGGGAGTCCTGGGGACCGGACTGTGTCAAACGCTTTCGCGGCATGTTTGCCTTTGCCCTGTGGGACCGCAACCAACAAACCTTTTTTATCGCGCGCGACCGTCTGGGTGTCAAACCCATGTTTTATGCCTTGCTCGATGATGGCACACTGCTGTTCGGATCCGAGCTCAAATCAATTTTGGCGCACACTGACTTGCGCCGCGACATCGACCCGCTAGCCGTTGAAGAGTACTTCGCCCTGGGCTATGTGGCTGAACCGCGCACCATCTTCAAACAAGCCCAAAAGCTTGAGCCCGCCCACACCCTCACCATCCAGCGCGGTCAGCCTATACCCGAAGCGGTGGCGTACTGGGATGTCCGCTTCACCTTAGACAACCCCATCTCAGAGGCCGATGCCCAGGCCGAACTGGTACAGCGCCTGCAAGAAGCCACCCGCTTGCGCATGATCGCCGAAGTGCCCTTGGGCGCCTTCCTGTCTGGGGGGGTGGACAGCAGTGCTGTGGTCGCCATGATGGCGGGCTTGTCCAAAGACCCGGTCAACACGTGCGCCATTGGCTTTGACGACCCCGCGTTCAATGAATCTGAATTTGCCCAGCAGGTCGCCACCCGCTACCACACCAACCATCGGCTGGAGATGGTCAAAAGCGATGACTTTGACCTGATTGACACCCTGGCTCGCCTGTACGACGAACCCTATGCTGACAGCTCGGCTATTCCCACTTATCGGGTGTGTCAACTGGCCCGCAAACACGTCACTGTGGCCTTGTCGGGCGACTGCGGCGACGAAGCCCTGGGAGGTTACCGGCGCCACCGCATGCATCTCATGGAAGAACGCATGCGCAGCGCCTTACCGCAAAGTCTGCGCGGCCCGCTGTTTGGCACCCTGGCCAAGCTCTACCCCAAGGCCGACTGGGCACCCCGCGCCTTTCGGGCCAAAACCACCCTTGAAGGCATGGCGCGCAGCTCGGTGCAAGCCTATTTCAACACCATGTCCATCCTGCGCCAGCCCATGCGCGATGCGATGTTCAGCGACAGCTTCAAGACATCGCTGGCCGGCTACAACGCCCAGGAAGTATTCAACCTTCACGCCAAGCAGGCCGGCACGAATGACCCCTTGGCGCTGATCCAATACCTCGACATCAAAACCTATCTGGTGGGTGACATCAACACCAAGGTGGACCGTGCCAGCATGGCGCACTCGCTAGAGGTGCGTGCACCCCTGATGGACTATGAACTCATAGACTGGTTGGCTACCTTGCCCTCCAGCTATAAGATTCGGGGCCAGGAAGGCAAGTACATTTTCAAAAAGGCGATGGAGCCCTACCTGCCCAACGATGTCTTGTACCGTCCCAAAATGGGGTTTTCAGTGCCACTGGCGCGCTGGTTTCGTGGCCCCTTGAAGCAACGTGTTCGGGATGCCGTTCTGGGTGAACGCCTGGCTTCCACCGGCTGGTTTAACCCAAGCTACCTGCAGCATTTGGTCGATGCCCACCAGTCCGGTGCCAGCGACTACAGCGCCCCCTTGTGGACGCTGGTGATGTTCGAGGCCTTCTTGCGGCAGGTGGTGGACGCCCCTGCAGCGCCGTAAGGGTTTCAGCGCCCAATCGCCAAATATTCAAACCCCATTCCCCGAACCAACTTGGGGTCGTACAAGTTGCGGCCGTCAAAAATCACCGGGGTTTTTAGGGCGGCTTTGATGGCATCAAAGTCAGGGCTGCGGAATTCTTTCCACTCGGTCACGATCAGCAGCGCATCGGCGTTGGCCAAGGCCCCGGCCTGGTTTTCGGCATAACTCAAACCAGCCACACCCGGGAAACAATGCCGCGCCTCGGGCATGGCCACCGGGTCATAAGCTGTCACCGTTGCGCCTGCAGCCAACAAGTCTTTAATGACCTCACGGCTGGTGGCCTCGCGCATGTCATCGGTGTTGGCCTTGAACGCCAGCCCCCAAATGGCAAAGTGTTTGCCCGCCAGGGTGGCTCCAAAACGCGCCTTCACCTTAGCTGACAAAACGTGTTTTTGTGCATCGTTGGCAGCTTCCACAGCTGTCAATACCTGCAGCGTCATGCCGGCATCGGTCGCTGCCGTTTTGATCAGCGCCTTCACGTCTTTCGGAAAGCACGAGCCACCATAACCGGCGCCAGCGTACAAAAAGTCATACCCAATGCGCGGGTCACTGCCAATACCCCGGCGCACACTCTCAATGTCGGCGCCCAGTTTTTCTGCCAAATTCGCTAACTCATTCATGAAACTGATGCGCGTGGCCAGCATGGCGTTGGCTGCATATTTGGTCAGCTCGGCACTGCGAATGTCCATCACGATCAGTCGGTCGTGGTTGCGCTGAAACGGCGCATACAGCGCCCGCATGTTCAGCGCGGCCTGCTCGTCATCACAGCCCACCACAATGCGGTCGGGCTTCATGAAGTCGTCTATCGCGGCGCCTTCCTTTAAAAACTCAGGGTTGCTCACCACGCTGTACGGCGTGTTGACACCACGCTTGGCCAGTTCGCCTGCCACCGCGGCCTTTACCGCGTCAGCAGTGCCCACCGGCACCGTGCTCTTGTCCACAATCACCTTGTAATCGGTCATGTACTTGCCGATATTGCGCGCCGCTGCCGTCACATACTGCATGTCGGCCGAACCATCTTCACCGGGTGGTGTGCCCACCGCAATGAACTGAATGGTTCCAAAGTGTGCAGCCCGTTCCACGTCAGTTGTGAAGTGCAGACGCCCGGCGGCCACATTGCGGCGCACCATCTCTTGCAAGCCCGGCTCAAAGATGGGGATGCCACCGTCTTCCAGAATCTTGATCTTGGCCGGGTCGACATCCAGGCACAACACATCGTTGCCTACCTCGGCCAAACACGTCCCAGACACCAGGCCCACATAGCCTGTACCAATCACGGTAATCTTCATCGTTCACTCCAAATTAAAGCGGGTCGTCAGATTTTCACACGGGAACGGCTGCCAAATCTTCGACAGATGGGCTTCCATCATAATGGGCAGCCATGTCACGCCCCATACGCATTTTGCTTTTCAGCACCCTGTTCCCCAGTGCGGTACGCCCCATTCACGGCATCTTTGTCGAAACCCGCTTGCGCGAGCTGATCAAAACCGGCCAGGTGCAAGCCAAGGTCATCGCGCCGGTGCCGTGGTTCCCCTTTCAAGGCGAACGCTTCGGCGACTACGGCCTGTACGCGGCCACCCCTGCTTTCGAGCAACGCAATGGCCTGGATGTGTACCACCCGCGTTACCTGCTGCCCCCCAAGGTGGGCATGAACATCGCGCCGCACACCCTGGCTATGGCCGCGTTGCCCTTGGTCAAAAAGTTCATTCAAGAGGGCTTTGACTTTGACCTGATTGACGCTCACTACTACTACCCCGATGGCGTGGCCGCCGGCATCATTGCCAAAAAACTGGGCAAACCCTTTGTGGTCACCGCGCGCGGCACAGACCTCAACCTCATCCCCGAATACGCCTACCCACGCAAACTGATATTGCAAACTGCCGATGCTGCCCGTGCGTCGATTGGTGTCTGCCAAGCCTTGATGGACAGCCTGCACGCTCTGGGGGCCGACCCTGCCAAGCTCCATACCCTGCGCAACGGGGTCGACTTGCAGCGCTTTGCGCCCGAGCCGCGTGATGCGGCCCGGCAAAAGCTTGGGCTGCCGCAAAACGCCCAACTGCTGCTCAGCGTGGGCCACTTGGTGGAGCGCAAAGGCCACCACATTGCCATTGAGGCACTGGCCTTGCTGCCTGACGTGCGCCTGTTGATCGCTGGCAGTGGCCCTGAGCGCGCCGCACTGCAGCGTCAAGCGCAGCAGCTTGGCGTATCAGAGCGTGTGCAGTTTGTAGGCGTCGTGCCTCAAGTTGACTTGAAATGGTGGTACAGCGCCGCTGACGCGCTGGCCCTGTGCTCCAGCCGCGAAGGCTGGGCCAACGTGTTGCTTGAGGCCATGGCATGCGGCACACCGGTCATCGCCACCAACATTTGGGGCACGCCAGATGTCGTCAGCACGCCAGACGCAGGAGTGCTCATGGCATCGCGCTCCGGTCAGGGCTTGGCTGATGCCTGGGGCGCATTGTTTGCCCACTACCCGGCTCGCCAGGCTACCCGCGCGCACGCCGAGACCTTCTCGTGGGATGCCACCACCCAGGGGCAGCTCACGCTCTTTAAAACGGTTATTGGCTGACTTCGGAATCCTCCGGTCTCCTATCTAGGATCACTCGCGCATGCCTCTGGTATCTGTTGTTATACCTGCCTATAACGCCCAGAAGTTTGTGCTACAGGCCGTTCGCAGTGTGCTTGACCAGTGCTATGAGTCCGTCGAAATCTTGCTGGTCGACGATGGGTCCACGGATCAAACAACAGAAATCGTGCGCCAGCATGCGCCCACAGTCCACATCATCCGTCAAGAAAACGCTGGGGTCGCGGCGGCCCGCAATACGGGCTTGCGGCAAGCACGTGGCGAATTGATCTGTTTTCTCGATGCGGACGACGGTTGGCTTCCCGGCAAGCTGGCCGCCCAAGTAGCCTATATGCAGACCCATCCCGAAGTCGGCTTGCTCTATCACGACTGGCTGGTTTGGCGACCTGATGCGACAGGCTGTTACCCCGCGTTACCCTTGTTGCCGCCCGAAAACATGGGCGAGATTGACAACGAGCAATCAGGCTGGATCTATCACCGCCTGCTTCTGGACAGCCTGGTCCACACCTCAACAGCCATGATTCGCCCGCAAGTTCTTGAGGATGTCGGTTTGTTTGACACCCAATTGAAACTCGGCGAAGACTACGATTACTGGCTGCGGGTCTCGCGGCAATGGCAAATTCACAAACTCAAATCTGTCTATTCCTTTTATCGTGCTGTGACAGGTAGCTTGAGCAATTCACCCAGCCCAACAAATATCGAGTACCAACTGGTGCAGAACGCGGTCAAGCAATGGGGCTTGGCATCTCCCAATGGCGCTTCGTTGACCCCATCGCAGCTTGAGGATCGTCTTGCCGGCATGGCCTTTGGGTATGGCTATAGCCATTTCTACCGTGGAAGCCCTGCGTTAGCAAAGCAGGCCTTCCTCCATTGCATCAAGCACAAACCCTTCCATTGGCGGGCCCTGTGCTACGCAGCAGCATCCGAAGTCAGGCGTTTATCCGGCTGGTGAACGCAATTCACTGACAATCGTTGTCATGCAATTGCGCAAATCACTGCTCATCACTTTCTTGTCCAGCAACGCCTCGACCGTGGTGATGTTTGGTGTCACGCTGGTCCTGGCACGGCTGCTGAGCCCGGCCGATATCGGTGTTTTTTCTATCGCCGTGGTGTTCATCAATATCGTCGCCGTATTTCGCGACTTTGGTATCCATGCTTACCTGGTGCGCGAGCAACTCCTCACGCCCGCAAAGGTGCGCAGCGCCTTGGGCCTCGTGCTGGTACTTTCATGGGTATTGGCCGCCGGTCTGTATTTGGGTGCAAAGCCGTTTGCAGCGTTTTATGGTCAGCCGGGCATTGCAGATGTATTGCACGTCTTGACCTTGAGCTTTTTGCTGGTTCCTTATGCAGCCGTGCTGTCCGCCCTGCTCATGCGAGACATGGAAGCCGGCAAAAGCGCCTTTGTCGTCATGGTGAGCACGGTGGTCTACTCGTGCACCTGCATTGCGCTGGCATGGCTGGGCTTCAGCTACATGGCCATGGCCTGGGCCAATGTGGCCAACCTGCTCGCCAATATCGCCTGTTTGCTGTATGTCAGACCCAAAGACGCCGTGTTGATACCCTCATTCAAAGGCTGGCGAGCACCCATTCAATTCGGCAGCGGCGACATTCTTGGCAACCTCATCATCACCACCAACAATTCTGTGCCCGACCTGCTTCTAGGCAAGATGGGCGGCGCACACGAAGTGGGTCTGTACAGCCGCGCCAATGGCTTGGTTGGCATTTTTCAACAAGTCGCCGGACCAGCCGTCAAGTACAACGCCCTGCCGTTCATTGCCAAAAACCACCATGCCAAGGTGCCACTCTCACCCCTGCTCACCACATCCACCAGTTACCTCACGGGCCTTGCCTGGCCTGCATTTGCTGTGGTGGCGGTATTTGCCGACGAGGTCATCACCACGCTGTACGGCGCGCAATGGCTAGGTGCTGCACCGCTGGTCGTGGTACTGTGCACCAGTGCCGCGCTACAAATCGGCTATTCACTGGCCCAACCAGCACTGGTTGCCATTGGGCGGCCTTATCTCGCCGCAATGGCAAGCGGCGCCCATTTTTTTGCACGTTTGTTATGCATTGCGCTGGTGTCAGTGGCGACCAAAGGGTCACCCAGCCTCATGCAGTTTGCTCTGGCTATTTGCGTGGCCGACATTGTCAGTTTGCCGGTTCCAGCGTGGCTGATGGCCAAGCATTTGGGGTACTCGCTTCAAGACTCTCTGGCAGCACATATGGCAAGCCTGAAAGTCTGGGTACTGTGCCTGCTGATGGCGCTGATTCTCAAAGCCCTGCTGCCAGAAGATTGGCCAGCCTTTGTGCATTTGCTGTGCGCGGCCATGGCAGTTGGCGGTGTTTGGCTTGCGGCGCTGCGCTACTTTGCTCATCCGCTTAAAAAAGAAATTAAATTCAACAACATTTGATGGACTATTTTCGAGAGAAGGTCTTTCTAAACGGAAAACAGTTGGCTTTGCCTATGTACGGCACCACGGAACTTAGCAAAGGCCTAGAGGCTGCCATCAAACGCCAACTCGGAT
>JAIFMR010000094.1 GCA_020048255.1 Rhodoferax sp.
CCAAAGCCAAACGCGTCTGCAGCGAAGCCTGAAATTATAGCGGGTTCGGTATCTCTTTTCAAATGGGGATCAGAAAAAATTCGCTGGGTTGCCAAACCTTCAGCCGGCTTGACCACCGCAAATCTTGCCTCAGGCAACGTGATAGGCTGAATTTTTTCACCGATGCCACTCACCCAGGCGTTGTGGCCACTGAGGAAAAAGGGCACATCGGCACCGAGGCGCAAACCAATGGACATCAGTGCATCAAGTTTCAGGTGGAGATTCCACAGGCGATTCAGCGCCAGCAGGGTACTGGCAGCGTCAGAGGATCCGCCGCCCATGCCGGCCTGCGCCGGAATGCGCTTGTCGATCAGTATGTGCGCACCCTGCGTGGTGCCGCTGAGCTGTTGCAGCGCCTTGGCAGCGCGCATGACCAGGTCATCCTCGGGCAAGGGGGTGCTCAGGTCCTCGCGGCTGAGCTGGGCACCCGGGCGCAACTCGAAGTGCAAGGTGTCGCACCAGTCAATCAACATGAAAACGGACTCAAGCAGGTGGTAACCATCGGGGCGCCGGCCCACAATATGCAAAAAAAGATTGAGCTTGGCGGGTGCGCAGACGTCGTAAATGGATTGCATGGTGGCGTGTGGTGCTTGCGCGCGGTTGCGTCAGTTGTCTAACACCAAACGCAACTCGGCTGGTGGCGCGGGGGTCAGGCGCTGGGCCAGGATTTTGCCCTGATTTCTTTGGGACAGATCGACTTGCCAGCCGTTCACCTCGTGAGCTTGGCCATGAAGCCATGCGAACAACGCAGCCACTGGCACATCGGTGCCTAAGAGTTCACTGAACAGCTGGCTCAGGTTGTCAAACTCACGGGTTTCCCCCCGGGCCTGCAGGACTGCTTTGCCCGGTCCCCAATGGATGGCGGCTGCGGTACTGCCCAGGGGTGTCAAAAGGAGCAACTCGCCTTGCTGCGCATTGCCCTGCAGTTCAAAAGGCGCGCTAAAAGATGAACCCGTTGCCATGACTTCTGCTGGGTTGGCTTGTACACGCAGCGCCAAGCGGCCTTGCCAGACAGAAGTCTGAGCATCATTTTGGGCTTTAGCCCTTATAGGTAAAGCGCAACCTGCTATTAAATTAATTGCAAACAGAAGGGCAACAAGAACCCATGCGCGGCGCATCGTCACAGGGGAATACGCAGGCGTTGCACTGTTTCAGTGAGTGTTTCGTTGTCGGGGTTGAGCTTCAAGGCCTCACGAAACATCTGAATGGCTTCTTGTTGACGCTGCACAGACCAGAGCACTTCACCCAAATGGGTAGCAATTTCTGCATCCGGCTTGTCTTTGAAGGCACCCTGGAGCAAGCGCAATGCTTCTTCCTTGTTGCCACTGCGGAACTCGGCCCAGCCCAGGCTGTCGGTGATGAAGGGGTCTTTGGGAGACAGTTCCAGTGCTTTGCTGATGAGTTGCTTGGCTTCTGGCAAGCGCATGCCGCGATCGGCCAGTGAATAGCCCAGCGCGTTGTAGGCGTGTGGGTCCTCTGGCTTGGCAGCCATCAATGTGCGCAGGAGTTGTTCCATTTGAACCAGGTCGCCCAGCTTTTCCTCCACCATGGCCAAGTCATACACCAGGTCAAGATCATCGGGGAACTGCGCAATCGATGTTTTGAGTGTTGCACGAGCACGATCAAACAGTTTTTGATCGCGCAAAAGTTGAATTTCGGCCGAACGCTTGAGCCGCGCGTCGTCTTCCGATGTTTCCGCTTGTGCCTGGATCAGGCCAAGGGCTTCGTCAACTCGCCCCATTTTGGCGATCACCGTCGCCCTGCGGAGTTGGGCTCGGAAAACATCACCGGGATTGTCAATGCGTTGCAGCCAAGCCTCAGCTGCCTTGAAGTCTTTACGCAGTTGGGCAATTTGGGCCAATGAGAAAAAAGCCTGTGAGCGCCCACGTTTGGTTTCTGGCGCCAGTTGATCTGCGGGTTTGGCGTCCACCAGCCGAAGATAGTGCTGCAACTGCTGGTCAGCCGATTCCAGTTGGTTGGCCTGCAGAGCCAACGCTCCGTCAATCAGCCAGGCATCGGCATAGTCCGGAAATTGGGTGCGAATGCTTTGCAACTCGGCCTTGACATCATCTTCACGCTGGGCGCCCAGCAAGACTTTGATATAGGCCATGCGGAACTCGGGACGTGCATGGGGCACGTGTTGCTTGACCAGACGCTCAGCTTGCGGCAGCTCCGGATTCATCATGGACAAGGCCAGCAAAGCGGGATGCTCGGCTTTGACGTCAAGTGCCAGCCCCTTGGCGGCAGCCTGGATGGCGGCAGATTTGTCATTAGCCTGTAGCCAGACACGTCCCACGCTGGCCCAAGCGCTGGCACCCACGTCGCGGTCATTCAACCACCCAGACAATGCCTTCTGAACCGTGGTGGCTGCGACCTGTTTGTCACCCACGCGTTCAAATTGGGTCGGAATCGCCCCAATCACCTCCCGCCGCTCGGGCAGCGGTGCCAGATTGATCGCCCGCTTGATCGGTTCCACGGCTTCCGCCGTGCGGTTAAGCCCCAACAAAATTTGCAGAACAAACTGGTTGGCCTCACGGGATGCGGGGATGGCCTGGCTCCAAGCTTGGGCTGCCTGCAGCGCTGACCCGCCCGATCGAGCTTGTAAGGCCAGTTGAACTGCGCGTTTAAATACAGCTGGGTCGTTGGTTTTTCGCGCAGCGTCCAGGGTCAACGAAAAAGCAGTACCTGGCTCTTCAGATCGGGCATTGAGTTCGGCCAGTAACAGCTGGTAAAAAAGTGGGCCGTCCAGAGCCGAGCTTTTAGAGACAGGGTCTGCCGGGGAGGCCGCTTGGGCACTCATCCCCAAGGAGAAGCTCAATAGCAATGGCCATAAAACAGTTTTGATGCGCATACGTTCATAATAATCCATGCCCAATCTCAACACCCTTTATGCCTGAATTACCCGAAGTTGAAGTGACTAGGCGCAGCTTTGCACACGCGATTGAGGGGGCCACGGTGCTGGCTGTGCATTTGGGCAAACCCTTGCGTTGGCCTCTGGGGTGCGGCGTTGACCCCTTGGTCGGCAGAACAGTGCGGGCGGTGGGCCGGCGTGGCAAATATTTGCTCATTGAGATGAGTCAGGGCTTCCTGCTAGTGCACCTGGGCATGTCGGGCAGCTTGCGTTTTGCCAACAAGTTGCCAGCGTCGGGCGCACACGATCACTTTGACTTGGTCACCACACTGGGGACGCTGCGTTTAAATGACCCGCGTCGTTTTGGTGCCGTGGTGTACACGGAAACCTTGCAGGACGACATGGCTGTCAAGTTACTTGGTAAGCTGGGCATGGAGCCGCTGTCGGATTCGTTTGATCTGGCCCAGTTTCAGGTCGGCCTAAAAAAAAGAAATACCGCCATCAAGCAGGTTTTGTTGGCTGGTGAGTTGGTGGTGGGGGTTGGCAATATCTATGCGTCAGAAGCACTGTTTCTGGCCGGCATTCGCCCGACTTGCAAAGCGGCCCGGCTCAGCCAGGTGCGGATCAAGCGCTTGCATGCCGCCATTCGGGATGTGTTGACCCGAGCCGTGGAGCGGGGTGGCAGCACCTTGCGCGATTTTTCCAGCGCTGATGGTCAGACCGGCTACTTTCAACTCGAGGCCATGGTGTATGGGCGCGCAGCGTTGCCCTGCAGAGTCTGTGGCACACCGATCAAAGGGATCCGACAGGGCCAGCGTTCCACGTTTTATTGTCCGGTTTGTCAAAAACAGTAAAACGTGGGCAAGGGAGCGATATGCCAAGGGTGCTATATTGACCCGGCATGTTTGTTTTGGAGGCAGATTGGGAACTTCATTCAACGAGAAATTTGATCAACACGGCGCTTGGCGGCGTGAGTTCGCGCTGCGGCTCAAGTTGCTGGCTCAGTGGTTGAAGGAGCAGGACCTGCTGGATGCCTCGGTCGAAGACCTCTTGCACCGCCTGGAGGCCCAGGTTCGTATTGACAAAGTCATGGTGGCCTTTGTTGCCGAATTTTCTCGTGGCAAATCCGAGCTGATCAACGCGATCTTTTTTGCCGGCTATGGTCGGCGCATCATGCCAGCCAGTGCCGGGCGCACCACCATGTGTCCGACAGAAATGGGCTATGACCCGGAGGTGCCACCCTGCTTGCGCCTGCTGCCCATCGAGACCCGATTGCAGCCTCAGTCGCTGATGGAGTGGCGCATGGCACCCGATAAGTGGGAGCGCATTGACCTGGAGGTCAGCAACCCCAAGCAACTTGCAGAGGCGTTTGCCAAAGTGGCAGAGACCCGCCGAGTGACTCAGGAAGAAGCGCGTGCGCTGGGTTTTTGGCACAACCAGAGCCTTGAAAACAACCCGGTTCAAGATGCCAGCGGACTTCTAGAAGTGCCCAAATGGCGACACGCACTCATCAATATTGCCCATCCTTTGCTAAAGCAAGGTTTGGTGATTTTGGATACGCCGGGTTTGAACGCCATTGGTGCCGAGCCTGAACTCACGGTGAGCCTGATACCGCAAGCGCAGGCGGTGGTGTTTATTTTGGGTGCAGATACCGGTGTGACTCAATCTGATTTGTCGATCTGGCGTGAACATCTTGTCAAAGATGAGCAGGACATCACAACGCGCTTGGTGGTGTTGAACAAAATCGACACTCTCTGGGATGCGCTGGACAGCGACCCAGAAGTGCAGTCGCAGATTGATCGCCAAAAGCGCGATTCAGCGGACATCTTGGGTATTCCTGAATCTCAAGTGGTTGCAGTTTCTGCGCAGAAGGGCTTGGTGGGCAAGGTGACCAACGATGCTGCACTGCTGAAGCGCAGCTGTTTGGCGACCTTGGAAGACGCCTTGAGCCAGGACATCATGGGACGCCGCCAAAAGATTTTGGGCGCTGCCGTGGCGCGTGGCATTGCTGCGTTGCGCAACGAGACCGGTCGTTTTGTTCACATTCGCAGGCGTGACCTGACAGAGCAACTGCTGGAGCTCAAGGGCCTGCAAGGAAAAAACACCCCGGTCATCAAAAACATGCGCGCCCGCGTTGCGCAGGAGCAGGCCGATTTTGATGCTGCTGGCGTCAAAATTCACGCTGTTCGCTCGGTTCACCTGAAACTGTTGCGTGAGATATTCAGCCTTTTGGGATCGGTCACGCTGAAGCACGAGATGTCGCAGCTCACGGCTGCACTGAAGCAAAAGGGTTTCAAGTTGGGCATCAAGCGCTCTTACGGAGAAACTTTTGAGCGCTTGCGGGCCAATTTGCGTCAGGTGCATACCAAAGGGCTGGAAATCCACTCCATGCTTGTGGCGATGTTTTTGCAGCTCAATACCGAATATGGTTTCTCTCTGCAAGCGCCCGACGAGCCTCAAGTGGAACCCTACCTGAATGACCTGGATTTGATCGAGCGTAGCCATCTGCAGTATTTGGGCATTGGCAATGCATTCAGGCTGGCGCAGCCGGAGTTTGCCGACCGCCTGGTGCGGGCACTGTCGAATCGTTTAAGAGGCGTGAACGAAGCTGCTTTAGGTGACATTGAGACCTGGAGCAAGTCTGCCGCGTCACAACTGGATTCGCAACTGCGCGAGCGCCGCAAAAATTTTGTTCGCAGGCTCGAAGCCATCGACCGCATTGCGCAGGCGTCCAGCGGTTTGGATGAACGTGTTGCCGAGATCAATGGCCGCGGCCTGGAGCTTGACCACGCCGAGCTCAAGTTGGTTGAACTGACAGATTCGCTTTTGCAAATGACCACGCCAGCGCGCTTTGGGCTGCCGTAAATGCCTGAGTTGGGGCTGGAAGATTCTTTTTCGAACAGGTTGGTGCGCTGGCAGCTTGACCACGGGCGGCACGACCTGCCTTGGCAAAACACCCGGGACCCCTACCGGGTCTGGTTGTCTGAAATCATGTTGCAGCAGACCCAGGTCGCCACTGTCAAAGAGTACTTTGCCCGATTTTTAACGCGGTTTCCTGATGTGATGGCGCTGGCCCAGGCGTCCTTGGACGAGGTGCTGGGCTTGTGGAGTGGCTTGGGGTACTACAGCCGAGCCAGAAACATGCACCGTTGCGCGCAGCAGGTCATGCAGAGCCATGCGGGGGTGTTTCCGGGCAACGCTGAGCAACTTCAAACCTTGCCAGGCATTGGTCCATCAACCGCAGCAGCCGTTGCCTCCTTGTGTTTTGGTGAACGGGTCGCCATTTTGGACGGCAACGTCAAGCGCGTGTTGACCCGGTATCTGGGTTATGAACAGGACTTGGCGCTTGCGGCGAACGAACGCCTTTTGTTGAATGAAGCAACGCGTTTGTTGCCCGAAAGCGATCTGTTTACCCGCATGCCGCGCTATACCCAAGCCATCATGGACCTGGGCGCCACAGTGTGCACGCCCCGTAACCCCCAGTGCGGTGTCTGCCCAATGCAAGCGCAATGTCGCGCTAGGGCTTTGGCTTGTCCTGAAAAGTTTCCGGTCAAGACCCGCAAGCTCAAGCGAACGGCGCAGACGATCTGGATGCTTTGGGC
Organism: Rhodoferax sp.; assembly: GCA_020048255.1. Classification (GTDB taxonomy): domain Bacteria; phylum Pseudomonadota; class Gammaproteobacteria; order Burkholderiales; family Burkholderiaceae_C; genus Rhodoferax. The sequence continues at coordinate 6,493 of JAIFMR010000094.1, forward strand.
GGTGGCGGACGATGGTGCACTCTGGCTGGGCCAGCGGCCAACACCCGGCGTTTGGGCTGGTTTGTATTGTTTTGCCTTGTTTGATGACCGGGCCAGCCTGCAAGCGGTATTGCCCCCGGCGCTACAGTGCAGCCTTCAGGACGATTCTGTCGTCAAGCATGTGCTGACCCACAAAGACCTCTACCTGCATCCGGTGCGTGTGACGCTACCACGGTGTTCTCAGCCCAAAGTGGATGGTGTCTGGTTTGAACCAACCCAATGGCCCCAACTGGGCCTGCCCGCACCGATTCGAAAGCTGTTGACGTCCTAACGGGCATCCATTTCGCGGTGGCGTTTGAGCGTGACCCAGCGTGCTTCAAACAGCTTGGTCAGTTGTTCGACCAGATAGACCGATCGGTGTTGTCCGCCAGTACATCCAATCGCCACAGTGACGTAGCTACGGTGGTTTTGTGCCAAGGCATCCATCCAGTCCGCAAGAAAGGCTTGAATTTGACTCAACATGCGCTGGACTTCGGCTTGTTGTTTCAAAAACTCGATGACAGGTGCGTCTTGTCCGGTCAGCGCGCGAAGTTCGGGCTCGTAGTGGGGGTTGGGCAGCATGCGCACGTCAAACACATAGTCGGCGTCGCTCGGAATACCGCGCTTAAAAGAGAAGGACTCAAACACCAAGGTCAGTTGATCACCGGGCGCCTCGATGAAAGCCTTGACATAACTCTGCAATTGCGTCGGGCGAATGACGCTGGAGTCAATCACATGGGCTTGCATGCGCAGGTCACTGAGCAAATCTCGCTCGAGTTCAATGGCTTGGGCCAGTACGTGCCGCTGATCCAGTTCCGGATTCCGTTGTAGCCCCGACGACAGCGGATGGCGCCTTCGGGTTTCTGAAAAACGTCGGATCAGGGTGTCTGTGGTCGCGTCTAGAAAGATCGAGTCCACCTGGTAGCCATTGGCCTTGAGCCTTTGCAACTGTTCTGGCACCAAAGGCAGTGAACCGGCGCTGCGCACATCGATGGCAATGGCCAAGTGGTTGGTTGGACTGGTGCGCTCCAGCTTGACCAGTGGCATCAACAGCTCGGGTGGCAGATTGTCAACACAATAAAAACCGAGGTCTTCGAGGGCGTGCAGAGCCACAGACTTGCCTGAGCCAGACATGCCAGTGATCAAGACGATTTGCTTGGGGTTTTGCGTCGGGGTCATGTCATGCGCCCTGTGCCTGAAGCATGTCACGCGCATGGGTCAGTGTGCTGGCCAAAACGCGCTCACCCCCCAGCATCCGTGCCAACTCCATTACCCGCTTTTCACCTTGAACCGGCGTTACGGAACTGATGGTTGAGGCGCCAATCAACTGCTTGCTGACCACCAGGTGGTGGTCGGCACACGCGGCAACTTGCGGCAAATGGGTCACAGCCATCACTTGGCGGTCAACCCCGAGCTGGTGCATCAGCCGACCGACCGTCTCGGCCACTGCACCACCCACGCCCGCATCCACCTCGTCAAAAATCAGAGTTTGTGCTGTGCCCAGCTGGCTTGTGGTGACAGCAATCGCCAGGGCCAGGCGAGACAACTCACCGCCAGAGGCCACTTTGTTAACTGCACGAGGTGTGTTGCCGGCATGGCCTGCTACCAAAAATCCTACGTCTTCCAGCCCGGTTTGCAGTGGCTGGCCAGCAGGCTCTAGTTGCACCTGGAACTGCCCGCCCTGCATCCCCAAACCTTGCATGGCCAGGGTGATGGTTTGGGCCAATTGGGG
>JAIFMR010000209.1 GCA_020048255.1 Rhodoferax sp.
TGCGTTGGGCCGCTTTGTTTTAACCTTTGTTTGAACGTTACCCACGAGTGAATCATGACTGCAAGCAGCACCTTCATTGAAGCCCGATCCCCTCATGTGATGAATACCTACGGGCGATTGCCCATCGCGCTGTCGCATGGTCAGGGCTGCCGCGTTTGGGACGTGAACGGCAAGTCGTATCTGGACGCGCTAGGCGGCATTGCGGTCAACACTTTGGGGCACAACCACCCGCAACTGGTGCCCGCGCTGCAGGACCAGATTGGCAAAATCATCCACAGTTGCAATTACTACCATGTGCCCAACCAAGAAGCACTGGCCAAAAAGCTGGTGGAACTCTCGGGCATGACCAACGTGTTCTTCTGCTCGACCGGGCTGGAGGCTAACGAAGCGGCCCTGAAGCTGGCCCGCAAATTTGGCCACGACAAAGGCATTGAGCGCCCGGAGATTGTGGTCTATGAGAAGGCCTTTCATGGCCGAAGCATCGCCACCCTGAGCGCCACCGGCAACCCCAAAATCCAGGCGGGGTTTGGGCCACTGGTAGAGGGCTTCATTCGCGTGCCGATCAACAACATCGAGGCCCTGAAAGCCGCCACGAACGGTAACCCCAATGTGGTCGCGGTATTTTTTGAGGCCATTCAAGGCGAAGGCGGCGTCAATCCGATGCACCTGGATTACCTGCGGGAATTACGCGCCCTCTGCGATGAGCGCGACTGGCTGATGATGATTGACGAAGTGCAATGCGGTATGGGGCGCACCGGCAAATGGTTTGCGCACCAGTGGGCCGGCATCGTGCCAGACGTGATGCCCCTGGCCAAAGGCCTGGGCTCCGGTGTGCCAGTGGGTGCCGTAGTGGCTGGCCCCAAGGCAGCCCAGATTTTCCAGCCTGGCAACCACGGCACCACCTTTGGCGGCAACCCGCTGGCCATGCGAGCGGGTGTGGAAACCATCCGCATCATGGAAGAAGATGGGCTGTTGGCCAACGCAGCGGCGGTCGGCGCCCACCTGAAGGCCGCACTGGAAGCCGCCTTGTCTGCGGAGCTGGCCACTGGCATGGTGAAAGAAATTCGCGGCCAGGGTTTGATGCTGGGTATTGACCTGGCCAAGCCCTGCAGTGCTTTGACCCAGCGTGCCGCCGATGCGGGCTTGCTCATCAGCGTGACTGCTGACACCGTGGTGCGGCTGGTGCCACCCCTGATTTTGAGCCGCAGCGAGGCCGATGAAGTGGTTGCCATCCTGTGTCCCCTGATTTCCGCCCTGTTGAAGGAAACCCCATGAACCCGGCTAGCTCTGGTATCCCCAGCACCATCCCCAAAGGCGCGCCACCGGTACGGCATTACCTGCAGTTTTCTGATTTGACCGCGGATGAATACAGCTATCTGCTCGAGCGCGCTGCTTTCATCAAAGCCAAGTTCAAAACCTTCACCCGCCACCAACCGCTGGTGGACCGCACACTGGCCATGATTTTTGAGAAAGCCTCCACCCGCACCCGCGTCAGTTTTGAGGCCGGTATGTACCAGTTGGGCGGCAGTGTGGTGCATCTGACCACCGGCGACAGCCAGCTGGGCCGCTCCGAACCCATCGAAGACAGCGCCCGGGTCATCAGCCGCATGGCGGACCTGGTGATGATCCGCACCTACGAGCAAACCAAGCTGGAGCGCTTTGCCGAGTATTCACGCGTGCCAGTCATCAACGGCCTGACCAACGAGTTTCACCCCTGCCAGATCCTGGCGGACATCTTTACCTTTATCGAGCACCGTGGCCCGATCCAGGGCAAGACCGTGGCCTGGGTGGGCGATGGCAACAACATGGCCAACACCTGGCTGCAGGCTGCCAAGCTGCTCGACTTCAAGGTCAACGTCAGTACCCCGAGTGGTTACGAAGTGAATGAAAAAGTAGCCGTCAGCCCAGCTGGAATAAGCGCTGATCACTATGAAAGTTATAGTGACCCAAAGGCAGCCTGCGCGGGGGCGGATTTGGTCACCACCGATGTCTGGACCAGCATGGGTTACGAGGCCGAAAACGAGGTGCGCAAGCAAGCCTTTGCCGCCTGGCGCGTCAGCACTGACATGATGGCCGTGGCCAAGCCCGATGCCCTGTTCATGCACTGCCTGCCCGCCCACCGCGGCGAAGAAGTGGATGCCGATGTGATCGATGGACCGCAAAGTGTGGTCTGGGACGAAGCCGAAAACCGCATGCATGTTCAAAAAGCACTGATGGAATACCTGATGATGGGCCGCCAGAAATGAGCAACTCGCCCAAAGGAGCGCCCCATGCCTGACAACAAAGACAAAGAGTTCTGGAAAACCGTGGTCAAGCTCGCGCTGGGCGCATTGGCGCTGATCATTTTCTTTGGTGTTGGTCTTTACTTCACCGCCATGTTCAACACCTACGCGCCGCCGAGCGAATCGTCCGCGCCCGACTGGGGCATTTCCAAGGATTCACCAATTCCCAGCAGGCGCTAAGACGCGTCGTGGTGCTACCGCAAACCGGTGAGAGTCAAGGCTTGCGATCAAAGGTGATCGGCTGTTCCTGAGCGCGCTGTCTCTGAGTGAGTTGCTCTTGAGGCCGTTCACCCGACGCCGTTACCGAACACTTGCCACAGCTACCGCACCCAGATGTGCAGGAGGGCGAGCGGCCCAGCGCATGGTGCAAGTGGCCCAAGCGCTGACGCGCTCTGACGGGCAGCACGTACCAAACGCTGTAAACGGCGGCAAGCCCCACCAGCAAAGCAGTGATCAAGCCTTGGGTCATGTCAGCCTCCTGTGAACATCAAGGTCACGCGGTATGTCAGCCAGCTCGCCAGGTAAGCCAGCGTAAACAAATAGCCGGTGAGTGCCAGTGGATAGCGCCACGAATTGGTCTCGCGGCGCACCGCAACCAGCGTGGAGATGCACTGCGGCGCAAAAATGAACCAGACCAGCAAGGACAAGGCTGTGGCCAGCGACCAACTCTGGGCAATGATGGGTGACAGCTGGTCTGCCACGTCAGCGCCGGTGGCAGACAACGCATAGACCGTGCCCAAGGCACCCACGGCAACTTCACGCGCAGCCATGCCGGGCACCAAGGCAATGGCGATTTGCCAGTTGAACCCGATGGGGGCCACCAAGACCTCCAGCGCGTGCCCCAGACGGCCGGCAAAACTGTAGACAATGGCCGGACCTGTCGCACCCTCGGGTGGCGCCGGAAAGGTTGCCAGAAACCACAACAACACCGTGAGCGACAGAATAATGCCGCCAACGCGCTTGACAAAAATGCTGGCCCGTTCGTACAAGCCCTGCGACAGGCCACGCAGATTGGGCCAACGATACGACGGCAACTCCATCACCAAAGGCGTGGGCCGGGCTTGCGTGCGCCACAACATGGACACCCCGGCCACCGCCATGGCCGACAAAATGCCGCCCAGATACAAACCAAACATGACCAAGCCCTGCAGGTTGAAAAGACCCAAGACCGGGCGATCAGGAATAAACGAGCCAATCAGCAAGGCATACACCGGCAGGCGGGCCGAGCAGGTCATCAAGGGCGCGATCATGATCGTCACCAGGCGGTCACGCCAATGCGTGATGGTTCTTGTGGCCATGATGCCCGGCACGGCACAGGCAAAGCTTGACAACAGCGGAATGAAGGAGCGGCCCGACAGCCCCACGGTGCCCATCACCCGGTCCAGCAAAAATGCCGCGCGAGGCAAATACCCCGAGTCTTCCAGCACCAGAATGAAAAAGAACAGGATCAAAATCTGCGGCAAAAACACCAGCACGCCCCCTGCCCCGGCAATCACCCCGTCCACCAGCAAACTGCTCAAAGGGCCTTCTGACAAATGGCCCCGCACAAAGGTGCTCAACAGCTCCATACCTGATTTGATGGCCTCCATGGGCCAGGTGGCCCAGCTGAACACCGCTTGAAACATCAGGAACAGGGTGAAGGCCAGCAGCAACATGCCCCACAGCGGGTGCAAGGCAATGGCGTCAATCTGGTCGTCGGTATGCAGGCTGTCGGCTGGCTCACGCACCGCCAGTTTGACGATGCGGCGCACCTCCTGCTGGGTCGTCATGACCTCTTCCACCGTGGAACTGTGCCACATGGGGCCCGAATGCACCGGCTGCTTAGGCACCACCTTGTCCAGGTAGTCAATCAAAGCATGCGCGCCGTCATGCCGTATGCCGACCGTTTCCAGAACTGGCATCGCCAGTTCCTGAGACAACACCTCCCGGTCCACGGCAATGCCGGCGTGCTGTGCGGCGTCACACATGTTCAATGCCAACACCAGCGGCAGGTTCAAGGCGCGAGCCTCCAGCACCAGGCGCAAGTTGAGCCGCAGGTTGGTGGCATCCACCACACATATCACCAGGTCAGGCAAGGGCTCATTGGGGCGGTGACCGGTGACGATGTCCCGGGTGATCTGCTCGTCGGCACTCATCGGGTTCAGGCTGTAGGCCCCTGGCAGATCCAGCACAGTGATCTGCCGCCCCGCGACTGTGTGCAACTGCCCTTCCTTGCGCTCTACCGTCACACCCGCGTAGTTCGCGACCTTTTGGCGGCTGCCCGTGAGCAGATTGAACAGCGCGGTCTTGCCGCAGTTGGGGTTGCCAAGCAACGCCACACGCAGGGGCTGCACCGTCACATCGCGGTTCACATCATGCATGTATTAGAACCGTCTGACCCGCACCAACGCAGCCTCATGACTGCGCAGCGCAAAGGTGGTGTGCCCAACGCGAACGGCCAGAGGGTCATGACCGGGGTAACCGTGGGCAATCACGCGCACCGACTCACCGGGCAAAAAACCAATTTCGAGCAAACGCAGAGCCACACTGCGGTCTTCGTCGTCCCGTGCCGGGTTCATGCCAAGCACCTCCGCGCGAACATGACAGGGCAGCTGATCCAAGCCCAGGGAGTCATCGGGCGCGGTTGCGGCTTGTTTTTGGGTCATCGTGAAGGGTGGCAAATGAGAATGATTCTTATCTTAAACGATTTTTTGGGACAATCGCCGCTGAGCCTACTGAAAAACAAGCCCGTCTCTGTAAAAATGAAAACATGAACACCATCACTCTTGAACAATGCCGCTCGCTGGACCAACAAGACCCCCTGAGCGGCCTGCGCGATCATTTTGATTTACCTCAAGGGCTGATTTACCTCGACGGCAACTCGTTGGGTGCCCTGCCCAAAGCCGCTGCCAGCCGGGTCGCCCAGGTGGTGACCCAGGAATGGGGGCAGAACCTGATTCGCTCCTGGAACACGGCGGGTTGGTTTCAAATGCCGCAGCGCTTGGGCAATCTCATCGCCCCGCTGATTGGCGCAGGTCACAACGAGGTGGTCGTGACTGACAGCACCTCTATCAATCTGTACAAAGTGCTGTTTGCGGCCCTGTCCATCAGTGCCGACCAAGACCCCGCCCGGCGCGTGGTGGTGAGCGAACGCAGCAACTTCCCAACCGACCTCTACATTGCGCAGAGCCTGTGCCGCGAGCGGGGCTTTCAACTGCAATTGGTCGAGCCCGAGGAGATTGAATCGGCCCTAACGCGCGATGTGGCCGTGCTGATGCTGACCCATGTGAACTACCGCACCGGTGCCATGCACGACATGGCCGCACTGACGGCTGCGGCACATGCCAAAAGCATTCTCACGGTATGGGACCTGGCCCACAGTGCCGGTGCGGTGCCGGTGGACCTGACCACATCCAAGGCGGACTTTTCAATAGGCTGCGGATACAAGTACCTCAACGGTGGCCCGGGTGCTCCGGCCTTTGTCTGGGTTAACCCGGTTCATGCGGATCGCTTCTGGCAGCCACTGGCAGGCTGGTGGGGCCATGCTGCGCCGTTTGAATTCACGCCGGATTACCGCCCGGCCCACGGCATCACGCGCTACCTGTGCGGCACACAGCCGATATTGAACATGGCCGCGCTGGAATGTGGTCTGGAAGTCTTTACCGCCGCGCAAGCCTTGGGCGGCATGGCGGCCCTGCGCATCAAGTCTTTGGTGCTGACCGACCTGTTTATTGCGTTGATCGAGCAACGTTGTGGCGGTCATGGTTTGGGTCTGGCCACGCCGCGCCAGCACGCGCAACGTGGCTCACAGGTGTGCCTGACGCGGGACAGTGGCGCCTTTGCCATCATCCAGGCCTTGATCGCCCGCGGTGTCATTGGCGACTTTCGCGCAGGAGACGGCGGCGTCCACAAAGATATTTTGCGATTTGGTTTCACGCCGCTGTACACCGGTTTTGAAGATGTCTGGAACGCAGTAGAGCAGGTGCGCCAGGTGCTCGAAAACGGCGAATGGCAACGTCCTGAATTTAACCAGAAACATGCCGTGACCTAGATTAGGCAGGTCCTCCGCTGTAAAGCCAGGGTTGGTCCAGCAGAGCTTCACCCAGCAAACGCAACGCCAGATCGCGGCCCACACGCTGCAAACCGGTGGCATGAAAAATCTCACCATTTCGGATGGCACGCGCCTGCACCTGCGCATTGCGCTGCCAGCGCTGGGCCGCGTAGTCTTGCAGCAAGGCCGGTATCTGTGAATTGGCGTCGGTGCCCACAGACCCCTTTGAAAAAACCCCTGCCCCTGCCAACACCTTGGCCAGCGTGGCCGCGTCCTCAATCGCCATGGCCGCACCTTGTGCCAAGTACGGCACCATCGGATGCGCGGCATCACCCAACAAGGCCACGCGGCCCTTGGCGTGCTGGTGAGCACCGGTCATGGGTGGGCGAATACTCAAGGGCCACAAACGCCAGTGACCAATGGCACCAATCAGATCAGACAGCGGCGCACAGGTGACCGCCATGGCACGTTGCAAATCCTGGGCATTGGCACTGTGATCCCAGTGCGACATGTCACCTTGCGCCTGACCGTGCACGATGGCCACCACATTGAGCCAGGTCCCCCCGCGCACCGGATACTGCACCACATGCAACTTGGGACCCAGCCAGGCGGTGACTTGTTGGCTGCGCAAAGTGGCTGGTAAATCACTTTGCAAAACCATGGCGCGGTAAGCCAGGTGCCCGGTAGGCTGCGGAACACCGTCGGCCCACAGTTGCTGACGCAACGCGCTCCAGGCGCCGTCGGCGGCAATCAGCAATTGCCCTTGGGCCTGGCCTTCATCAGCCAGCTTCAGGCTGACACCCGCATCGCTTTGAGTCAGCCCCATGACCTGGCTGTTGACGTTGAGCTGCACCTCATCCCGTTGGCGCAACTGGGCCAGCAACAAGGTGTGCAAATCAGCGCGGTGAATGGTGACGTAGGGCGCCCCATAACGCCGCACCGCAGCCGAGCCCAGGCGCAAGGTACCCAACACGCCACCTGACAAGGCATTGCGCACCTGCAGACGGTCCGGAAACGCCACCACCCGCGCCATGTCGTCCTTCAAGCCCATGCCGTACAACACCCGAACGGCGTTGGGGCCGAGCTGAATGCCAGCGCCCACTTCCGAGAACTCTGCAGCGCGTTCAAACAAAGACACCTGCCCACCGGCCCGGGAACAGGCCAGTGCGGTACTGAGCCCACCTATGCCGCCACCTGCAATCAACACCTTGCCCATCATGCCCCTCTCGCTTTTTTTTGTTAGTCGCGGCATTGTGAACACACATCAATTCAGCAAGCTGACAAACCGGGCGATCAGGGTCTCAAGTCAATTGCGCCCAAGCCTTGTCCAGCCGTTTGACGCTCACGGGCTGCGGTGTGCGTAACTCCTGGGCAAAAAAACTCACCCGCAGTTCCTCCAGCAGCCACCTGAACTCCTGCAGGCGATCGTCCATGACGCCCTTGCGCTCGGCCACCAGCCGCCAATAACGTTGCTCCAGCGGCCTGAGTTCGGCCAAGCGGGCGGCGTCACGCGCCGGGTCGGTACGGTACTTTTCCAGCCGGGCAGTGATGGCTTTCAAATAACGGGCAAAGTGCTGCAAGCTGCCCCATGGCGTCACACTGAGGAACTTTTTGGGCACCAGTCGCGCCAGTTGCAGGGCCGCGTCCAAGGTGGCCTCAGGCGCGTTTTTGCTGTCCTTGATCTTGCGAGCGGCAGTGGCGTATTCGGCCAAGATCACGGCGGCCAGGCGTGCAAACTC
>JAIFMR010000095.1 GCA_020048255.1 Rhodoferax sp.
ATTCAGGCGCTTTATGGCGTCGAGACCACCACCCGCACGGGCAACACCATCTATGGCTTTCATTGCAATGTGACGGGTGCCGCGGCCCAGCTTTACGATTTTTCGGCCAACAAGAACCCGATCATGGCCTTGTTTGACTCTGCTGGGAGCGACACGCTGGACCTGAGCGGCTGGAGTACCAACAGCATCATCAGCCTGATGCCCGGCAGCTTTTCGTCGTGCAACAGCATGACCAACAACATCTCCATTGCCTACACCTGCGACATTGAAAACGCTGTGGGCGGCGCCGGTGCAGACCAGATCACCGGCAATAACCTGGGTAACCAGCTCGATGGTGGTGCGGGTGCCGATGTGCTCAACGGTGGCAACGGCGACGACATCCTGACCGGCGGCGCAGGCAACGACAACATCGATGGCGGAAGTGGCAGCGATCAGGCCAATTTCTCGGGCACCTTCTCCAGTTACACCTACAGCTACAACGCCAGCCTGCAGAGCTGGACCTTCAGCAGCGCCAGTACCGGTACCGATCTGCTCAAGGGCATTGAGCTGTTTGGTTTCTCTGATGGCACCAAAACTGCCAGCCAATTGAATGGAGTTACCCCCGCACCAGCATCAGCACTGCCAGTGGTTTTCATCACGACCACCACAGCTTCGGTTGCCGAAGGCAACACCGGCAGCACCGCGTTCAATTTCAGCATCAGCCTGGACAAGGCCAGCAGCACGGCTCAAACCGTCAAGTGGACGGCTGCTGGCAGCGGTGGCGCTGCAGCCTCGGCCGCTGATTTCACCGGCGCTCTGACCGGCATCGCCACCATTGCTGCTGGGCAGACCAGCGTCAAGATCACGGTATCGGTAGTGGGCGACACATTGGTGGAAAGCGATGAAACCTTTGCGGTCACCCTGTCGGCCCCAAGCACCGGCCTGAGCTTGGGCACCGCCAGCGCCACAGCGACCATTCGCAACGACGATGTGGCCGTACCCGCCGACGACTACGCCGCCAGCACCGCTACCACCGGCAAGGTGTTGGTGGGTGGAATCGCCAGCACCGGAAAAATCGAGAAAGTGGACGATTGCGATCTGTTCAAAGTCACGCTGACGGCAGGTACCAGCTACGCGTTTGATCTCGTGCGTACCAGTGGTGCACTGGATCCCTACCTGGAGCTTTACAGTCCAAGCCTGGTTGGCATGGTCTCCAACGACAACGCCAACAGCAGCACCAACGCACAGATCATTTATTCTGCAACAAGCAGTGGGACCTATTACCTGGCAGCTTGGGACACCGCTGCCGGCACCGGTACGTATAGCCTGGCCGCCAAGGTGGTCACCGCGCTGAACCTGACGGGTGATGCTTATGACAATGCCCTGACGGGTGCCGGTTACGGCGATGTGCTCAAGGGTCTGGCTGGCAACGACTGGCTGGTGGGCAACGGTGGCAACGACACCCTGGACGGCGGTACCGGCACCGATTACATGGAAGGCGGCCTGGGCAACGACACGCTGATCGGCGGCAACGGCAAAGACACTCTGTACGGTGGTGCTGGCTCTGACCTGTTTGTCTTCAATGTCACCCCAAACGCCACCGGCAACATGGACACGATCGTCGACTTCCAGGCGGGCGCTGACAAAATTCAGCTGAGTCGCGCCATTTTTGCTGCCCTGGGGGCATCAGCCACCAGCCTGACTGCAGGCCAATTTTGGTCAGGCGCTGGTGTCGTCAAGGGGCACGATGCCGATGACCGGTTGGTTTACAACAGCACGACCGGGGCACTCTATTACGACGTCGATGGCAGCGGCTCAGGCGCTGCCGTGCAGATCGCCCTGGTTGGCATTACCACACACGCAACCCTGTTGTACTCTGACTTTAAGATCATTGCCTGACCACCTGGGTCACCCCACTCCCTGAGGGTGCGACCCGTCAAAGGGTTTCGTCAAATGGATTCAAGGACTGACGCAGAAGGGGAGATCGACTGTGCTTTAAGACGCAGCTGGCCGGTCTTTCAGCCACTGGTCAAAGTCGGCACGGGGCATGGGTTTGGCGAAGTGGTAACCCTGCAGGTAGTCGGTGCCCATGCTGGTCAACAGGGTGGCGGTGGTTTCGTCTTCTACCCCTTCAGCGATGGTTTTGAGGCCCAGGGCCTTGGACAGGTGGATGATGGCCTGTACCATGGAGAAACCCGCAGGTTCATGGACACGGCGCACAAACGAGATGTCGATCTTGAGCTCGTCCACCGACATTTCATGCAACTGCGACAGCGCTGAATAACCGGTGCCAAAGTCGTCAATGGCGATGTGAAAGCCGATTTTGTGCAGGTCCTCCAGGTGCTCAGAGGCATGTGCCACGTCCAGCAGCGCCACACTCTCCGTCACTTCGATGATGATGTCTGCCGGGCTCAGGCCGTTGGCCGCCAGTTCAGTCACCAACTGCTCCGAAAAAATCCCTGAAAACAGCTGACGCTTGGACACATTGATGGCCACCCGCAGCGTGTAGCCCTGCTCGCGCCAGGCCACCAATGCGTTCAAGGCCTGTAGCCAGATCTGGTGGCCCAGCTCGCGGATCACCCCGGTGCTCTCGGCAATGGGTATGAAGGTGGCCGGTCCAATCCAGCCAAACTCGCTGTCGTGCCAGCGTGCCAGCACCTCTACCACCTGGCATTCACCGGTGCTGGCGTCCATGATGGGCTGAAACCAGGCCTCGATGCTCTTGGCGGCCACCGCTTCAATCAGGCGGTTTTGCACATACAGCTCGCGCTTGCTACCGCCCTTGTCGGTGATTTCGCCAAAAAAACAGGTCTGGTTGCGCCCCTGGGTCTTGGCATAAAACATGGCGCGGTCCGCATGCGAGAGCAAGCCTTCGACCTCTGATGCGTCGTCCGGGTACATCGCCACACCCATGCTGAAGGTGACCGTGTAATCGGTGTCATCCAGCGCAATCGGTTGGCGTAGCGCCGTCTCGATCTTGCGGGCTACGCCGCGGGCATCCTCTTCGTCAGCCAGTTCGGGCAGCAGCAGCACAAACTCATCACCGCCCCAGCGCGCCAGGGTGTCGCCGGCGCGCAGCTGGTTGCGCAGGGTGCTTGAAAACGCAATCAGCAGCCGGTCACCGGCCTTGTGGCCCAGGCTGTCGTTGATTTTTTTGAAGTGGTCCAGATCGATAAAGCAGATGGCCACCCGCTGCGCACCCCTGCTGGCCATGCGGGTGGCGATTTTGATGCGGTCCTCAAGCAAGACGCGGTTGGGCAAGTCGGTCAAGGCATCGTGCAAGGCCATGTGGGTGATCTGTTTTTCATGCAGATAGGTCTGGGTGATGTCGCGCAGCACGCCCCGGATACCCGCGAGTTGACCGTTCAGATCAAATTGGGCAATCAGGCGGCACTCGGTCCATTGTTCGATCCCGCTGTCGTTGCGCAAGCGAACGCGTAATTGCGCCTGAGATTTTTCGCGACGCATGAAAATATCACACAAGCTGCGCATGGCCGACACATCATCGCGGTGAATGAACTCGGTGATGGAGGTCCCCTTGATGCTGTCGGGGCAGCGGGTGAGCCGGTACCAACCCGGACTGGCGTGCACGACACGCCCATCACAGTCGAGCTCCAGCACGGCCTCTTCCAGCATGGCCAGGGTTTCCAGGTAGGTGCGTTGTTCGGCGTCGCGCTCTTGCACGCGCTTCATCATGTTTTCTAGCGTATCCGCAACATCGTCGATTTCGTCATGGGTGGCGTGGGCGGGGGCCAGCAGGCGGGATGCCTCTGTGACGGAACCCACCTCGGCATAAAGGCGTGTGGCGTTTTCCAGGGACTCAATGCGTCGCACCGAGCGCGTCAACCAGCGCCCCAGGCCCAGCCACAGCATGAGCGCCACCATGACAATGGCAGTCAATGGCCGCAGCATGAATTCAGTGAGCGAAATACTGTCGCGGAACTCGCGGTGAACCACCAGGGTGGGTGCCAACGGGCTGGCGTGGGGCCAGCGCATGTCGATCTGGATCACGGGCGGTTCAGCGTCTTCGTGCAAGCCTTCGCGCCCAGGCTCACCGTCAGCGGGCATAAACGGGTTGGAACTGGCGATCAATCTGCCAAAACCATAGGCATGCAAGTGGGTCTCAGGGGTGATCAACGCCTGTAAGGTGCTGACATTGAAGGATTTAAACAGCACCAGGGTGCCTTGCCCTTCATGACCCAACCAAATGGGGGTTTGAATGATGCGGTACATGTCCCCGGTGCTGCTGGCAAAGTGCCAGCCGACTTGAATCGCGTCGAGGGTGGCTGGCAAGGAGGCGTTTTCACTGCCGTAGTGGTAGATTTGTTTGCCTTGTGGTGACAGCACCAGCAGGTTGGAAAACTCGAGGAATTCGGACTGGGCCGTCAAAAAGCTGTTGAGTGCAGCCCAGCGTAGATCGGTGCTGCCTTCAAGAATGCGGGTGAATTCAATGCGCGACTTCATTTGCGCCGCCGTCTCCACCCACTGTGCCTCCACGCGGGGCAGCGTCTGTTCGTAAAAGCTGCGGGTGACTTCGAGTTTTTGCGTGATTTCACGCTGTTGGCGTGTATGGAAAGCGTTGGCACCAATGAAGGAAATGCCTAACATGAGTACCAGCATGACACCCGCCAGGCGGATCAGCGCCTGATGCCGAATCGTCAGGCGTTTACTCAATGGTGTTGCTTGGGGTGTCATGTCTGTTGACCGGCCCAGCGGGTTTCAATGCGGCCGCTGGCCGGCGCAAAGTTCATGTCGCCTTGCGTAGTGCGCAGAAAAATATCCGTGTCTTGAACCTGCTGCAGGTTAAAGCGGGCATCTGCGCTGTAAATCAGGGGTGATTTGGTGAGCAACTCGGTGATGTCTTGGCGCTCCTGGTCGCTACGCATACTGGCCCGATTGGCGACGGCTTGCGGTGATGCGGCGCGCAGCCACACCAAGGTTCGGCGCAACATCTGCACCATCAGCTCGGCCTTGCGTTGCCCGTCGGGCTGGGTGAGCAGGGTGCGGTGGGTGGCCACCACACTGCGCAGCGCATCAATACCCGCCAAGCCGGTATGGGTACGCTTGTCGGTGAGGTCAAGCAGGGGCAAGCCCAGCCCTTCGCGAACCAGCCGGTTGGGGAAGGGTTGCTCGCAAAACAGTGCATCAGCGGCTTGACTGATGAAGGCGCCACTGTTGCTTTCCCAGTTTTGCCCGGTGGGTAGCCAACGCACTTGTTCCGGCGCAACGCCGTGGGCCTTGAGCACCATTTCAGCCACCATCTGCATATAAGTCTTGCTGCTGGGACTGCCAGTGGAGGTGCCAATGGTGCGCCCTGCAAGATCCTTGATGCGGGTGATTTTCTTGGCCAGGTCTTTGCGTACCATCAGCTTGAAAACCTGCTGTTCGCCTGAAATAGGAGCAATGGCCACCACATCCTTGCCTTTGGCATGTAACACCGGCAGGGTCGGAAACCCCAAGGCGGCAAAATCGGCATTGCCGATGAGCACATCCTCCAGTGCACGTATGCCACTGGGGTGATAGCGCAAAACCAGGCGCGCACCTATTTCACGGTCAAAGCCTAGGGCGTTGATCAGCTCGAGGGGCAAAAAGGGCAAAGAACCCGGACCGGGCAGGTTGAGGCGGATGATCGTCTCGGTGCCAGGGCTGGTGGTGGGCGCTGGCTGCGCCCAGGCCTGGCTGGGCAACAGGACAGCACCGCAAAGTGCCTGCAAGGTGTGGCGACGACCGGGTTGCATGGGCTCCCTCCTGGGTTGAACTGGGGGCAAAGAGTGGGGGGTGCCGGGGCACCAGCAGCAATGATGCCACAGCAGACGCAACAAAGCCCCGTCAGTCGAGCAGATTGACGGGGCCTTGTTGTTATCAAATGCTATTTGATAGATAGCATATGACGCTTGACTGGCATGGGATAGAGCCCTATTTGTTTCACTTCACTTCACATCACACCAGCAAGGCGTTGACACGTTTCACATACGCCGCGGGGTCATCTGGCAGACCGCCTTCGGCCAGCAGGGCTTGGTCAAACAGAATGTGGGCCAAGTCATTGAAGTGCACCGAGGCTTCGAGCTTTTTCACCAATGGGTGCTCGGCGTTGACTTCGAGCACCGGCTTGACCTCAGGCGCGGTCTGGCCGGCTTGCTTGAGCATGCGTGCCAATTGGGTGCTCATGCCATGGTCTTGCACCACCAGGCAAGCCGGGCTGTCGACCAAACGTGTGGTGACCCGCACGTCTTCGGCCTTGTCTTTCAAGGCTTCCTTGAGCTTGGCCAGCAAGGGCTTGAAAGTTTCGGCAGCTTCTTCGGCGGCTTTTTTCTCGGTCTCGTCTTGCAGCTTGCCCAGGTCGACCTGGCCTTTGGCGACGCTTTGCAGCGGTGTGCCATCAAACTCGTGCACGTAGTTCAGCGCCCACTCGTCGACACGGTCGGTCATCAACAGCACTTCGATGCCCTTTTTCTTGAACACTTCGAGTTGTGGGCTGTTTTTGGCAGAAGCCATGGTGTCGGCGGTGATGTAGTAGATGGCTTCCTGGCCCTCTTTCATGCGCGCCTTGTAGTCGGCAAACCCGACGCTGACAGTGTCGGTGGTGCTGGAGGCAAAACGCAGCAGCTTGGCGATGCGGTCCTTGTTGGCATAGTCTTCGCCCAGGCCTTCTTTGAGTACAGCGCCAAACTCGTTGTAGAACTTGGTGAATTTGCCGACGTTTTTCTCCGCTTCGGCCTTTTCTTCGGCGGTCTGGACGTCGGTGACGCCATCTGCTGAGGGCTCAGGCAACTTGTCATTTTTGGCCAGGTCTTCCAGCATGCCCAGCACGCGTTTGGTACAGCCTTCGCGAATGGCTTTCACGTCGCGGCTCTCTTGCAGCAGCTCGCGGCTCACGTTCAGTGGCAGGTCGGACGAGTCCACCACACCCTTGACAAAACGCAGGTAGGTGGGCAACAGGGCTTCAGCATCGTCCATGATGAACACACGTTTGACATACAGCTTGACGCCGGCTGACTTCTCGCGGTTGTACAGGTCCATGGGCGCTTTGCCGGGGATGTACAGCAGCTGGGTGTATTCGGTGCTGCCTTCGACGCGGTTGTGGGTGTGGGCCAGCGGCGCTTCAAAGTCGTGGCTGATTTGTTTGTAGAACTCGTTGTACTGTTCTTCCGTGATGTCCTTTTTGGCGCGCGCCCAGATGGCGTTGGCCTTGTTGACAGTTTCCCACTCACCGGTCTTGACCATGCTACCGGGCTGACGGCCGCCTTTTTCATCATTCGGGTCGATCAGCTCGCCGTCTTTCCACTCTTCTTTTTCCATCAGGATGGGCAAGCTGATGTGGTCAGAGTATTTGTTGATGATGCTCTTGATCTTCCAGGCGGAGGCGTAGTCCATGGCGTCGTCGCGCAGGTGCAAGATGACGCTGGTGCCACGCTCGGCACGTTCCATGGTTTCCACTTCAAAGTTACCGGCACCGCCGCTGACCCAACGCACACCCTCAGCCGCGCTCAAGCCAGCGCGGCGGGTTTCGACGGTGATCTTGTCAGCCACGATAAAGCCCGAGTAAAAGCCCACGCCAAACTGGCCAATGAGCTGGCCTTGTTGCGATGCGTTGGCTTTTTGGTCGCCAGTGAGCTTGCTCATGAAATCTTTGGTGCCGCTCTTGGCAATGGTGCCCAGGTGGTCCACCGCCTCTTGCTCACTCATGCCGATGCCGTTGTCGGTGATGGTCAGCGTTTTGGCGTCCTTGTCAAAGGTCACCTTGACCTTGAGTTCGGAGTCGGACTCGTACAGGCTGCTGTTGTTGATGGCCTCAAAGCGCAGTTTGTCGCAGGCATCTGATGCGTTGGAGACCAGTTCGCGCAGAAAAATCTCTTTGTTGGAATACAGCGAGTGGGTCACCAGGTGCAGCAGCTGCGCGACTTCGGCCTGGAAGGAAAGGGTTTGTTTGCTCATGGGTGGTCGTGTTTTGAAAACAATAAAAAACCAGCGGCAACAGGCGGCTGGCACTCAAGCGATGAGGTAGTTGGGGGTGAGCTTGGCCTTTTCAAGAGCCTGATTTGTGCGCCGCCCAGTTCGCAGCGGGTGGCTG
>JAIFMR010000030.1 GCA_020048255.1 Rhodoferax sp.
GTCTGCTAGGCGCGCAGCCAGATGCAGCACCGCTGCCAGCCGTGAGAACGGGCTGTGCATCAGGGGCTGAGCACACTGGCGCATGCCCGCGACCAGGGTCTGTGGGAAATCCCAGTGTTGCGCCAGTTCGGCGGTCACCTCGCCCTCGTCAAAACCCACCAGACTGCGCTGGCGCACCCAACGCTCGCCAGGTGCCTGGGGTTGGGCTTCGATTTGCGCCGTGTGGTGTGGGCGGGCCTGAACCAGGCTGATGCCCCCCAAACGCAGCATCATCCCGCACAGCCAGGCTTCCTGGTCATCGACATCGCACAGGTCGGCAAGCCACTGCGCGTAGCCGGCGCACAGTAAGCTGTATTGCCAGAATGCCATGCGATCCATGCCTGCAGGAAACCGGCTCACGCGGGCCATGCACAGCGACAGCGCCCGAGACCGTACCAGCGCCAGCCCGACCACACTCACCGCCCGCTCCAGCGTGTCGACCGAGCCCGACAGGCCAAACATGGCGCTGTTGGCCATGCGCAGCAAGTTGGCCGTCAGGGCTGGGTCCTTTTTGATGATGCGACAGACAGAGAAGGTGTCCGCATCTTCGTCGTTGAGGGTTCGGATCAGCGCCTGTCCGGCTTCGGGCATCACTGGCCATTCGACACATTGAACCAGACTGGGCAGGTCGTTGAAAGGGGCGCGATCAGGTAGGCTCATGGTGTCTTTGGACGAATGGATTTGGGGGTGAAGCCACAGTAGCTGCTGACGGCACAGGCCCAGCACTGCGGTTTGCGCGCCTGGCAAATATAACGCCCCAGCAAAATCAACCAGTGGTGTGCATGGGTCAGGTAGTCGGGTGGCGTGTGTTTGAGCAATTTCATCTCCACGGCCAAAGGTGTTTTACCCGTGGCCAGGCCGGTGCGGTTGCCGACCCGAAAGATGTGCGTGTCCACCGCCATGGTCGGTTCGCCAAAGGCTACGTTCAGTACCACGTTGGCCGTTTTGCGTCCGACACCGGGTAACGCCTCCAGGGCCTCACGGGTGCGCGGGACCTGGCCCCCGTGCAAGTCCACCAGCATCTGGCAGGTTTGCAGCAAATGCCGCGCCTTGGCGTGGTACAGGCCAATGGTTTTGATGTGGCGTTCGACCCCATCGACACCCAGGGCGAGCATTTTCTGGGGCGTGTTGGCCGCCAGAAACAGCCCCTTGGTGGCCTTGTTGACGCTGACATCGGTCGCTTGTGCTGACAGCAGCACTGCCGTCAACAGCTCGAACACACTGGCAAATTCCAGCTCGGTCTGGGGCTGCGGGTTGGCTCTAGCCAGTGTGGCAAAAAAACCCTGAATGTCGGCAGATTTCATGCGCTCAACCCAGGTTGATAAAGGTGTCAGCGTTGGGGAAGTTGGTTTTCATCCAGTTGGCGTCCAGTGCCAGTGCGTTGATCACGTCGTGCGGCAGGTCGTCCACCGAGCCGGCATGGGCTGCCGGTGTGTCGGCCAATACACCTGCCAGGTGAATCACTGCACCCAGTCTGGAAAAAGCCTGTTCCACAAGGGGATCGTAAGCGCGCTCCAGCGCCTGGGTGATTTGCATCGGAAAGTTCCAGCGGCGAGCCAATTCGGCGGTGATTTGCCCTTCAGAGAAACCAATCAGACGCTTCTCGCGCTCCCACCTGGCGCCCGGCAGATGCGGCAATTTCTCGATTTCTGCCATCGCCTTGGGCTCGGCCTGGGCAATCAGAATCTCACCCAGACGCAGCATCATGCCGGTCAGCCAGGCTTGCTGGCTGTCCATGCCCAACTCGGCTGCCAGCCATTGCGCGTAACCGGCGCAAGCCATGCTGTTGCGCCAGAAAGACTGCGCGTCAAGCCCAGGCAACACCGGAAAGCAGTTGTTCATACAGGCACCCAGGGCCAATGTGCGCACCTTGGCCATACCCACCAACTGGATGGCTTCGGGCAGTGTGCCCACGCCCCGCGGCAGGCCAAACTGCGCGCTGTTGGCCAATCGCAAAAGCTTGGCAGTCAGGGCCGGATCGCGGCTGATGATGTCACTGACCTCGGTGATGCCCACTTCGGGATTGTGCAGTGTTTTGATCAGCTGCTGCGCCACCTCTGGCATCGAGGGCAATATCACGGTGGCAAAGAAAGAATCCAGACTGGACATGCATTGATCCTAGGGTGGGAGAGTCGACAATGAGTCACAATTTACCTCAATTTCGGGCCGGTGACTGAACCGATTGTGGAGCCAAGCGGCCTGGCGAATCATTTTTTTTGGTCCCATAACCTGGTAGCCTGTCCATGCAATTTGCCCAACGCCTTCAAAATGTCGAAACCTCTGCCATTCGAGAGCTTTTTAAACTGTTGGGCAAGCCTGGCATCATCAGTTTTGCGGGGGGCTTTCCGGACCCGGCCCTGTTTGATGTGGAGGGTATTGCTGCGGCATCAGAGGCTGTATTAAAAAACAACCCAGGCCCGGTGCTGCAGTACGGCGCCACCGAGGGGTATCAGCCGCTGCGCGAAGGTATCAGTCGCTTTATGGCGGGTAAGGGCAGTACGGTGACCCCGGAGGGTTTGATCGTGACCACAGGCAGCCAGCAGGCGCTGGACCTGATTGGCAAGTGCATGATTTCGCCGGGTGACAAGGTGATTGTGGAGGCACCGACTTTTTTGGCCACCATTCAGTGTTTTCGCCTGTACGGCGCACACATCATCGGCGCGCCCATTGATGCCGACGGCGTCGATGTCGACCGGCTCGAAGCGCTGATGAAAGAACATCAACCCAAGCTGGTGTATCTGATTCCGACCTTTGGCAACCCCAGTGGCGCCACCCTGAGCCTGGAGCGCCGCAAACGCATCCTGGAAATTGCCGTGCGCACTCGCACCCTGGTGGTGGAAGACGATCCCTATGGGGAGCTGTATTTTGACCAAGCGCCGCCTGCCAGCATGCTGGCGCTGAGTGACGGCGTGCCGGGCAGTCGAGACTGGCTGGCGCACTGCGGGTCGTTCAGCAAGATTTTGTCGCCCGGATTGCGTGTGGGCTGGATGATTGCGCCGCCCGAGTTGTTAGCCAAGGCCACCATGTGCAAGCAATTCAGTGACGCGCATACCAGCAACCTCACGCAGGCTATTTGTGCGCATTACCTCACCCAGGACCGCCTGGGCGACACTTTGGCGGTGGTTCGCCAAACCTATGCCGAGCGTGCACGGGTGATGGCACAGGCCTTGCGCCGAGAGCTGGGTGATGCGATTGATTTCAATGCGCCGCAGGGTGGCATGTTTTTCTGGGCACGCTTGACGGGCATGAATGGCCAGCCAGCGCAGGCGGCAGAGTTTGCCAAGCGCGCCATTGACCAGGGTGTGGCCTTTGTACCGGGTGCACCGTTTTATGCTCATGACCCCGACCTGGCCACTTTGCGCTTGAGCTTTGCCACCGCTGATGTGGCAAAAATTGAGGAAGGCATGGCACGCCTGAAACTGGCGCTGGCTTAGCTGGTCTCTGACGCAAAATAGATTTGATCGCGTCCGTTCTTTTTGGCCTGGTACATGGCTGCATCGGCCCATTTGGTCAGTTCATCCGGATGAGCGTTTTCACTGAAAAAGACCACCACCCCGATGCTGGCCGAGCAGCGGTGCTCAATCTGGGCCGCACCCACGTCAGCGCCTTGAATCTGCAAGACATAGGGTGCGGCCAGGGTGGCTTTGATCTTGTTTGCCACGGTTTGGGCATATTCCCTGGACTTGCCCCCATCCACATCCAGCTCGGTGAGCAAAATCACAAATTCGTCACCCCCAAAACGAGCCACCGTGTCCATTTCCCGGATGCAATTTTTCAGTCGTGTGGCGGCCTCCACCAACAGCAGGTCCCCTGCTGAATGACCGTAACGGTCATTCAGAGGTTTGAAGTTGTCCAGATCAAGAAACATCAAGGCCCCAAAGCAATGGCTGCGCCGATGAGCTGAAATGGCCTGACCCAAGCGGTCATTGAGCAGGCGGCGATTCGGCAACTTCGTCAGAATGTCATAAAAAGCCAGTTGGCGAATCTCGTTTTCCAGTTGCTTGCGATCGGTGATGTCACGGATGGACACATGAATGGCGGGCTGATTGTCAAATTGAATAGCGGTTCCCTGAACTTCAACGTCAATCTCACGCCCTTTGAGGGTGATGAATTTGGACTCGGCACTGGGGGTGTGAGGCACGCCTGATTCGATGCGCTTCATGCGCTCCTTTTGGTTCTCAAGGAAGGCCGGATGAATCAATTGTGTGGTGGATTTGGCCATCAGGCTGGC
This sequence comes from Rhodoferax sp., assembly GCA_020048255.1. Classification (GTDB taxonomy): domain Bacteria; phylum Pseudomonadota; class Gammaproteobacteria; order Burkholderiales; family Burkholderiaceae_C; genus Rhodoferax. The sequence continues at coordinate 4,271 of JAIFMR010000030.1, forward strand.
GGCGTCAGGCGCATCAAACAGCCGGATCGCCGCCGGGTTGGCGTACAAGATTTGGGTGTTGCGATGCACCAGGATGGCCTCAGGGGTCCATTCGGTGAGGGTACGGTGGCGTTCTTCGCTTTCCTTGAGGGCCAGCTGACTCAACTTGCGTACAGTGACGTCTTGCACGATTCCCAGTCCACTGACGGGATGGCCATCGGGGCCAAACTCAAGCTCGGCGCGTTGGCGCACCCAACGGATCGAGCCATTGACCACAATGCGGTGCTCATCATCAAAAAAGCCAGTGCTTTGTGCCGCTTGCCAAGCTGAGGTCATGGCGGCACGGTCATCCTCATGGACTCGTGCCAGGTAGTCAGAATAGCCGGTTCCCGTTCCTGGCTGTAGCCCCAATATCTGGCAACCTTGCGCTGAGGGGGTGACCGTGTTGGCCACAAAGTCAGCGACCCAACTGCCTACTTTGGCAACCTCTTGTGCACGTTCAAGCAGCTGAGTGTTTTGCTCCAGGAGTGTGGTGTGTTGGGTGAGATTCTGGCCCATGGTCTGCAATTCGTAGAGCTGACGCCTGTTGGTGTTCAGGATGAGCGCAATCAATACCGCTGACGAGATGATCGCGAGCACGGCGTGAATGACATAAATCGAGGGGGGAATCATGGCAGCCACCGGCAACAGGCCGAAGTGGTCCAAGGCCCACAAAGCCAGGTTCAGAGCCGTGATCAACACCACAACGCGAATCACCGCGCGGGTTTCGCTGAGCCAGCCATAGATCAAGATCAGCACCGGGAAAACGATGATGACTGGCGACCTGCCACCGCCCGTGAAGACGGCAATACCCGTGATGCAAAAACTGACGCCGTAGACCAACGTACTGGCAGCCAACGCCGCGTAACCCAGCGCCAGAAACAGCCAACCCAACAGCGCCACAGACAACATAGATGCCGGGCCAATGTAGTTGACGGGCTTGTCGAACAGGGCTGGTCCGAGCGCCAGCATGGTCAAGATAGGCCCCATCAGCAGCGTCGCAATGGCGTACTTCAGCAAAGCCAGCGCGGGCTCCCCTCGCAGTGGTGTGGCTGTCTGGTCGTTCATGAGCGCAGGCAAGGCGTCAAGGCATCAAGTATCAAGCAATCACCTTCAAGTGCATTCTATTGAGCCCCATCCACATGCACTTGCAGCCACCACTCCAACAGCGCCAAATGCCACAGTTTGCTGCCATTGATGCGGGTGAAATGCGCCGGGGCCTCGGGTGCGGCCAGCAGCTTGTCAACATAATCGCGTTGGTACAAACCGCGCTCAATGCAGGCGTCTGACATCAAAATACCGCGCATCAATTCCAAAAACGGTCCACGCACATACCTGAGCGCTGGCACCGGAAAGTAGCCCTTGGGCCGGTCAATGACCGAGTCGGGAATGAGGCCGCGCGAGATCGCCTTGAGCGGGAACTTGCCGCCTTCCTTGAGTTTGAGTTCAGGGGGCATGCGGGCGGCCAGTTCGACCAATTCATGGTCCAGAAAAGGGGTACGCACCTCCAGGCCCCAGGACATGGGCATGTTGTCCACGCGTTTGACCGGGTCATCGACGATCAAGGTGGTGGCGTCCAGGCGCCAGACCTGGTCCAGAAACTCGGTGGCGCCAGGTTGAGTCAATTCACGCTCAATCAGATCGGAGGTGACATCACCCACCTGGTAGGCTGGTGTGATCATCTGCAGGTACTCAGCGTGGTCACGGTCAAAATAATGTTGGCTGAAGCGCTCCAGCGCTGTGCCGGGCGTCGCATCCATCTTAGGGTACCAAAAATAACCCCCAAAGACCTCATCAGCACCTTGGCCGGACATCACGACTTTGACGTCTTTCGATACTTTTTCGCTCAGCAGATAAAAAGCAATCACATCGTGGCTGACCATGGGCTCGGTCATTTGTTCCACGGCTTCGGGTAAACGCAGGAGCACTTCGCTGTTGGGTATGCTGTATTTGTGGTGCCGCGTCTTGAAGTGCACAGCCACCTGATCGGAAAACTCAAACTCGTCAGCTTTTTCTGCGCCACCACCCAGGTCCTCAAAGCCAATGGAGAAGGTGCGCAGGTTCGACACATGTTGACTCAGCAAGCCGACCAGCAGGCTGGAGTCCAGCCCGCCAGAGAGCAACACACCCACCGGCACATCAGCCGCCAGCAGGCGACGCTCGACACTTTTGTCCATGTGCGCGCGGGTGGCGTCAAGCCACTGCTCTTGCGACAGCTCTTGCGCGGGTCGGGTGGCATCCAGCGTCCAGTAGACCTGCTCGGTGATGTGGCCGTCGGGGTTGAGCATGAGGGTTGTGGCCGGTGGCAACTTGCGCACCCCCGCAAGCACGGTGCGTGGCGCTGGCACCACCGTGTGCAGCGTGAAATGGTGGTGCAGCGCGATGGGGTCGAGCCGGGTGTCGACGCCACCGCCCGCCAACAGCGCCGGCAAGCTCGAAGCAAAGCGCAGGCGGTGGCAATCCTGATTCAAATAAAGTGGTTTGATACCAAAGCGGTCACGCGCCAGAAACAACTGACCGCTGCGTTGGTCCCAGATGGCAAAGGCAAACATGCCTTTAAGACGTGTGACGCAGGTGTCGCCCCAAGCGTGGTAGGCCTTCAAGATGACTTCGCTGTCCCCCTCTGAAAAGAAGGTGTAGCCCTTGGCTTGCAGTTCGGTGCGCAGTTCACGGTAGTTGTAAATGGTGCCGTTGAACACCAGCGTGAGTTGCAGCGTGGCATCCACCATGGGTTGATGGGCATGCGCTGACAGGTCAATGATAGACAGCCGACGATGGCCCAACCCCAAGGGGCCATCGCTGTAGGTGCCGGCATGGTCGGGTCCGCGCCGTGCCAGCTTGTCGGACATGCGGCCAATGGCACCCATGTCCGGGGCCTTGCCGTCAAAACGCAGTTCACCGCAAATACCGCACATCAGGCAGCTCCCTGGTCTGGCACCACAATGACCGGGGCAAAGCCGCCGCCCTGGGTGCGAAAGTTGGTGGTTTGACCGGCGTACATGCGCGCCGCCAGCAGTTGCACTTGGCCGCTGTAGGTATAGGCCCGAATGTCAAACTTCAGGTCGGTTTGCACACCGTCCACCTCAATCTGGCGCTCGCTCGGGGGCACCAAGGCCTGGGCCACAAAGTCACTTTCCAAAATGTCACCCCACACCCGCCGGGTGAGCTTGTCACCCCGGTACGCGGCTTTGGCGCCATAACCTGCCACCGGCTTGAAGAACAACTGGCGGCGCTGCGACCACAGCGCCTCGGCATGCTCTTGGGTGACCAATTGGGTGGGTGGCACACTGCGGGCCAGCAGGTGACGGTCGGCGGCTGTGACGCCCCAGGCTGCTAGCTGCGCGTCCTGGCTCAGCGCAATCAAGTTGCGTTTGTCGGCCAGCAACGCGTGTGCCCTGGGGTGCGGTGTCAGCACCACCGCACCGGCTTCGTGCGCCAGCCGCAATGCCGCGTGGCCGGGCTCTTGCAAGTAAAAATCAGTCAAGCGGTTGTAGACCATGTCCACCTTCTGGCCCTGGTGCAATAGTTGGCTGGTTTGCCACACCAGTTCCTCGGGGGCCGCGATACGGGCCTCAATGCCATTCTGGATGAACAACTGGCGAAACAGCTCGAACTCAGGCGCCAGATATTGCGCGTCGGGTGCGCTGTCCACGATCAATACATTGCGCCACGGCGCATCG
>JAIFMR010000155.1 GCA_020048255.1 Rhodoferax sp.
AGTCCGACTGCTGTCGCTGCATTGAGCCCTACAGATGCAGTACCTGTCCTGGCAACTGAACCGGAACTGTGATGACCCTTCAAAATGACGCGTTGAACACGCTTTACACCCGGCGTGCCAAGATTACCCAGCACATCAGCCCCGAAAAACTCGCTGCCATGCATGCCAAGGGCATGTTGTCGGCCCGCGAGCGTATAGACAATTTGTTTGCTGTCGGCACCTTTCAAGAGTTGGGCATGCACGCCCACCACAATGCAGTGTCTTTCGGCATGGCCGGACGCGAGCTGCCGACCGATGGCGTGATCACTGGCACGGGCTATGTGGGCAACATGCAGGTCGCGGCCTTCAGCCAGGATTTCCAGGTGCTGGCGGGCACCATGGGCAAGATGCAGGCACGAAAGATCGTGCGCCTGATGCGCCATGCGCTGCGTGTGGGTGTGCCGATGGTCGCTTTTAAAGACTCAGGCGGCGCGCGGATTCAAGAGGGCGTGGATGCCCTGTCGGGTTATGGCGATGTGTTTTATTACAACGTGATGCTTTCCGGTGTGGTGCCGCAAATTGCTGTGGTGCTGGGTCCGTGCGCCGGCGGTGCGGCCTATTCGCCTGTGCTGATGGACTTTGTCATCATGACGCGGCACAACGCGTACATGTTTCTGACCGGCCCCGAGGTTATCAAGGCGGTGACCGGGCGCACCACCACCATGGACGAGGTGGGCAGCGCCGAGATGCACGCCTCGGTCAGCGGCAACGTGCACTTCATCGCCGAAGACGACCACCATGCGATTGCGCTGGTCAAAAACCTGCTGTCGTATCTGCCACAAAACAACACCGAAGACCCGCCGCACGACCTGTCCGTGCCGATCCAGGAAATGGTGGATGTCGGCATCCGCGACCTGGTTCCAGACGACTCCAGTGATCCGCTGGACATGCACGCGGTGATTCGCCGGCTGGTGGACCGTGGTGAGATGCTGGAAGTGCATGCCAGCTTTGCACGCAATGTGATTGTTGGCTTTGCCCGCATCTCGGGCGTGGTGGTGGGTGTGGTGGCCAATAACCCGATGGTGATGGCCGGCGCTCTGGATCTGGACGCCGCTGACAAGATTGCCCGCTTTGTGCGCACCTGCAATGTCTACAACATCCCTTTGCTGACGCTGGTCGATGTGCCCGGATTTTTGCCTGGCATTGAGCAAGAGCGCGGCGGCATCATCCGCCATGGGGCCAAGATGCTGCACGCGTTTGCATCGGCCACGGTACCCAAACTCACGGTGATTTTGCGCAAATCCTACGGTGGCTCTTATCTGGCCATGTGCAGCCAGGAGATGCGCGCTGACATGGTTTACGCCTGGCCGTCAGCCGAAATTGCGGTGATGGGCGCCGAAGCCGCCGTCAAGATTTTGTACCGCAAGGAGCTCAAAGAAGCGCCTGAGCGCAAGGCTGAGTTGACCCGGCAGTACCGCGATGAATTTGCATCGCCCTATGCGGCAGCCGCCAACTTTTACATCACCGATGTGATCGACCCGGCCGATACCCGCTGGACGCTGGCACTGGCGCTGCGTAAGACACTCGGTAAGCGTGAGCTGCGCCCGGGCAAAAAACACGGCAACATGCCGCTGTAAATCACCATGAGCCCGTTTTATCTCTCGCTGATCAAATCGCTGCAAATCTACGGCATCGCCATTGTCATTGCCATGTTGGTGGCGGCGCTGATCAAGCTGATGGTGCATGTCACCACCCGGCTGGAGCAGCCTGTCCAAAAAGCCGACGAGGTTCCGATGGGCGAGGTTTGCCCGGTGTTTGAAGGTGTTCCTGAGGAAGACGTGGCGGCTTTGTCGGCTGCCATTTTTGCCATCATGGGTCCGCACCACATCTTGCACATTACCGAGGCGCGCCGTGGCTGGAGCAGTCAGGGCCGCGCGGCCCAGCACACCTCGCATGGTGAGCACCCCCGCGCCAGACACTGATCCCCGCGGTCACTTGCTTGTCCGGTGCCCGCGCAGCATTTCAAATTCAACAGGAGTTCATCCATGTCCAGACAGTTCAAAGTCACCGTCAACGGTCGAGAGTACGACGTTGCCGTGTTGGAAGTCACCCCCGGCAGTGTGCCGACATCGCTCGCCACACCGGGTTACGCAGCGGATGCGCCGCCAGCCGTGACGGCTCCCGGGGTCGCCGCACCGGCTCGCACCCTGGCCGCTGCACCCGCGCAGGCCGCAGGCGACGAGGTGGCGCAAATGGGCGGCGTGGTGGTTGAGGTCGATGTCAAGGTCGGTCAAACTGTCGCTGCGGGGGACCGCCTGCTGGTGATGGAAGCCATGAAGATGAAAACCCATCTGATGGCCAGCCGTGCCGGGCAAGTCACCCGCGTTCTGGTTGCTGCGGGTGACGCCGTTGAAGGCGGTCAACCCTTGATCACACTCCAGTAAGCCGGCCAGCCAGACTCGCCACGCTCATGGAACACCTCAATTTTCTCGATCTATTCCAGGGAATTGCCACCCTGGTCGCCTCCGAGCCCAAAATCATGGTCGGTCGCATCTTTTTGATGCTGCTGGGTTTCTTGCTGATTTACCTGGGTGCCAAGCAAGTGCTGGAGCCCCTGCTCATGATCCCGATGGGCCTGGGTATGTCTGCTGTGAACGCGGGTGTGATGTTTCTTGACGGCGGCAAGGCGGGCACACTGTTTGTGGACCCGCTGATGTCCAACCCCACCGATCTGATCAACATCATGCAGATCAACTGGCTGCAGCCCATTTATACCCTGACCTTCAGCAACGGCTTGATTGCCTGCTTTGTGTTCATGGGCATTGGCGTGCTTTTGGATGTGGGCTATGTGATGGCGCGGCCGTTTCAAAGCATGTTCATCGCCCTGTTTGCCGAACTCGGTACGGTGGCCGTGTTCCCGATTGCCGTGGCGCTGGGCTTGACCGAGCGCGAAGCAGCCTCGGTCGCCACCATTGGCGGCGCGGATGGCCCGATGGTGCTGTTCACCTCGCTGATCCTCGCCAAGCATCTGTTTGTGCCGATCACGGTCGTCGGTTACCTGTACTTGGGGCTGACCTATGGCGGCTATCCTTATCTCATCAAGTGGCTGGTGCCCAAGCACATTCGCGGCATCAGTATGGCCGGTGATCATGGCCCGAAAATCAGCCGCCCGCAAAAGCTGGTTTTTGCAGTGGTGGCCTGCACGCTGCTTTGCCTGCTGTTTCCGGTGGCGGCACCCTTGTTTTTCTCGTTGTTTGTCGGGGTGGCCGTGCGCGAGAGTGGCCTGGATTCGTTCACCAAACTGCTGGGCGAAACCTTTCTTTACGGAGCCACTTTCTTCCTCGGGTTGACTTTGGGCGTGCTGTGCGAGGCCAACACCCTGCTGGAGCCCACCGTGCTCAAGCTGCTGCTGCTGGGCATGCTGGCGCTGTTGATCTCGGCACTCGGCGGGCTGCTGGGTGGCTACATCCTGTACTTTGCCACCGGCAAAAAATTCAATCCGATCATTGGCATTGCCGGTGTCAGCTGCGTGCCCACCACGGCCAAGGTGGTGCAAAAGCTCGCCGCCGAGGCCAACCCGGGTGCCATTATTTTGCCGCACGCACTGGGAGCCAACATCAGCGGCGTGATCACCAGTGCCATCCTGGCCGGGGTCTTTGTCAGCGTGTTGCGTTGAATCCCGCCAAGCTGAGCGATAAATCAAACAAACAAACAAATAAATAAACAATCAGGCAGTCAGTCAGGACCCAGACTAGCTCACGCGGAGTCGATGGACGCACTCCAGCGGTCACCCCATTTGTCACCGCGCAGCTTGTCGGCGTCGCGTCGATCGCGCTTGGTGGGCCGGCCCTGGGTCAGGGTCAGCGCGGGCTCGGGTGCCAGGCGGCGCTGCTCGGCGGCTTGCTGGCGCAGCAAAATGGACTCAGCGGTTTCCTGGAACAACAAGGCTGCCACAGGTGCCGAGCCACGCTTGTCGCTCACTCCCAGTACGGTCACGGTCCGGTGGGTGGGGCCGTTGCGCAGCACCACGCTGTCGCCGGCCTTGACCTCGCGCGCGGGTTTGACCACCAAGCCATTGACCTGCACCCGGCCTTTGTCGATCTCGTCGCAGGCCAGGCTGCGCGTCTTGTAAAACCGTGCGGCCCAAAGCCATTTGTCAATGCGCAGCTTCTCCATGCGGGTGTCAGAGCGCCTTATCGATGGCCGCGACCAGGCCCTTACTCTGCGGCCCGGTTAAGCTGCTGTAACTGTCAATGACCTTGCCGTTGCGGTCAATCAGGTACTTGTGAAAGTTCCATTTGGGGGTAGCCCCGGTCTCTTTGGCCAGCGTGGTGTATAGCGCATTGCGCCCAGCACCAGCCACCACGGTTTTGGAAAACATCGGAAACTTGACCGCGTAGGTGTTGAAGCAAAAGTCGGCAATTTCCTTGTTGCTTCCGGGCTCCTGCTTGCCGAAGTCATTGGACGGAAAGCCCAGCACCACCAGACCTTTGGCCTTGCGGCTCTCATAGAGTGCCTCCAAGCCTTCATACTGGCCCGTGAAGCCGCAGAAGCTGGCGGTGTTGACCACCAGAATCACCTTGCCGGCGTACTGACACAGGTTTTGCGGTGCTTCGTCCTGCAATCGGTTGAACGTGTGTTGCAGGATGGCGGGGCAGGCCGCTTTGGCGGGTGCGGCGGCTGGCGTTGCGGCCACGGCTGCGGGCTGTGCCGCGGCCGTCACTGACCAGACCAGTGCGCTGGCCGATACCAAGCAGGCCAGCAGTGAATTTGCGCGAAAAAGCATGAAGAGCCTCATTCGATGATAAAAATTCAGTTTAGCTGCAGCGCCGCATCTTTGCTGGTGGGTGGGTTGATGGCACACAGCGGCAGCCGCGCGGTGGCGTCCAGCCCCTGGATATGCCCGTGCACCACGCGGTTGGTCAGCTCAATCTGGCCACCCAGGGCGCGCGTGATTTCACGGCAAATGGCCAACCCCAGGCCAGAGCCCGAACGTGCTTCGCCGGCGGAAAACGGCTGGAACAATCTGGCCTGCAACTCTGGCGAAATGCCGGGGCCACTGTCGCTGATGACCAGGGCCGCAAATTGCGCGTCGCGCAGCAGCCGAATGTGCAGCTTGCCGCCACGGGGGCTGTAGCGTATGGCGTTGTGCAGCAGGTTGCGCGACAGTTCACGCAGCATCCAGTCGTGCGTCTCAATGACTGCCGGCAGTGTTTCAATGTCAAAGTCCAGTTCGCGCTCGGCAATCAGCGGCGACAGGTCCAGCGCCACATCGCGCAGCACAGTGGCCCAGTCGATCGGGCTGCGGGCGTTGTCGTGCGCCAGTTGGGACACTTTGGCCAGCGACAACATCTGGTTGGCCAGCAGGGTGGCACGCTCCACCGTGTGGCTGATTTCAGTCAGCGCTTGGGTGGCTTCGACATCACCGCGCAGGGCCGACTGCACCTGCACCTTGAGCACGGCCAGCGGCGTGCGCAACTGGTGCGCCGTGTCGCGCACAAAGCGCTTCTGGTTGTCCAGCAGGTGGTTGAGGCGGCTCATGGTGGTGTTGGTGGCGTCCATCAGAGGCAACAAGTCCACTGGCGCATCGTGCAGAGGCAGCGGGGTCAGGTCATCGGCCTGGCGGTCCCGCAGCAGCTCACTCAGGCGCCGCACCGGGCGGGTGGCGCGCTGCACCACGCCAAACACCACCAGCGCGATCACCGTCACCAGTGCCAGCTGGCGCCACAAGGTGTCTCGTAGAATCTGGCGCGCTAAGGTGTGGCGCAGCTCCAGGGTTTCGGCCACTTGCACCACGGCCATGGCCCTGGCGCGCTGCATGGCCACGGGTTGCAGCAACACCGCCACGCGCACCGCATCGCCGCGGTAGGTATCGTCATAAAAGTCCACCAGCGCCGCATACGGGCCCAACTGCGGTAACTTGCCACGCCACGCTGGCAGGTCGTCAAACCCGTCAATCAGCGCGCCGCTGGTGCTGGAAATGCGATAAATCATGCGGCTGCGGTTGTCGGCCTCAAACACCTCCAGCGCGGAGTAGGGCACGGTGGCGCTGAGCTGGGCAGTCTCGGCTTCACCGGTGGCGGTGATGTGTTCACCAATCGACTTGGCCGAGGCCAGCAGGGTGCGGTCATAAGCCGTGTTGACTGCCGCCAGGGCCTGGCGGTACAGCACCACCGTGTCCACCAGAATGAACAATGCCACAGGCAGCAAAATGCCCAGCATCAGGTAGCTGCGCAAGGACAGCCGCTGGGGTGCTTTGGCCGGGGGCAGGCTCATGCGGGCAATTTCAGCAGGTAACCCAGTCCGCGCAGCGTGGTCAGGGTGGCCCCGGTGTCGTGCAGCTTCTTGCGCAGCCGGTAAGCCACCACTTCAATGGCCTCAAATTGCACGTCCTGCTGGCCCGGAAACACCAGCTCAAACAAGCGCTCTTTGGCCACTGCCTGCCCGGGCTTGGCCAGCAATGCCTTCAAAAAAGTCAGCTCACGCGGCGCCAGGTCCAGAATCTGGCCTGCGTGGTAGATCGCGCCGCTCTCTTTATCGTAGCTAATGGCGCTTGCCCTCCCTGGGCTAGAGGCTGATTCTGTATAAGACTCTGCATGGCGACGGTACAAGGCGCGCAAGCGGGCTTCAAGCTCGTCCAGGTCAAAAGGCTTGGGCAAATAGTCGTCGGCACCCGCGTTGAGCCCCTGCACGCGGTCACCCACCGTGCCACGCGCCGTGATGATCAGCACCGGCGTGGTCAGTCCCTCGTTGCGCGCTTGCTGCAAAATTTGCAGGCCATCGCGCCCGGGCAGGCTCAGGTCCAGCATCACCACATCGGGTTTGAGTGCACGCCAGCGCCCCAGCGCCGCACGGCCATCGCTGCAGACTTCCATAGCCCAGCCCAGGCGCGTCAGGCTGCGCTGCAGCGTGGTGTACAGGGCTTCGTCGTCTTCAACCAGCAGCAGCTTCACAGCAGGTTTTTTCCTATTTTTTCGGTGCAGTGCTCAGCCACTGCAGGTGTTCAAATGGCCGGGTCGGGCAGGGCGGCCAAACGCCAGAGCGAGGTCACTTCCTTGGCGCGAGCCTGGTGCAGGGCGTCATCAGCATCAGTGGCTTTGGCGTGCACCGGCTTGGTGTCAATGCGGCTCACCACGCGCAGGCTGTTGTCTTCAAATGCTTTGAGCAATTCTTCACGGCTGCGCAGGCCCAGGTGTTCTGCCAGGTTGGACAAAATCAGCCAGCCCTCGCCCTTGGGCGCCAAGTGGGCGCGCAAACCGGCCAAAAAGCCCAGCAACATGCGGCCACCTTCGTCATAGACCGCGCGCTCCAATGGCGAGCCGGGTCGCGCCGGCAGCCAGGGTGGGTTGCACACAATCAGCGAAGCCAAGCCCTCGGGGAACAGGTCGGTGTCGACAATCTCCACTTGCTTTTGCAGACCCAGTTGGGTGATGTTGTCACGGGCACATGCCAGGGCGCGCGCGTCCTGGTCGGTGCCCAGCACGCGCTGTACACCTCGGCGCGCCAGCACGGCGGCCAGCACGCCGGTGCCGGTGCCAATGTCAAAAGCCACAATGCTGTCTTGTCCCTTGGGTGGCTTGGGCAAGTGCGCCGTGGCCACCAGCGCAATGTATTCGCCACGCACCGGCGAGAACACGCCGTAATGCGGATGAATCCGGTTGTTGGGCGCTTCACCCAGTGCCGGTATTTCAACGCCTACGCGGCGCCACTCATGCGCGCTGTGTACGCCCAGCAGCTCGCGCAGCGACACCACCGACGTGCCTGTTTGCGCGTCCGGGGCACCCCAGGCCTCGGCACAAGACAGCCTGAAGTCTGGTGCGCGGCGCAGGGCGACGTGGTAGCTGGCATCGACTTCAATCAACAAGTTGGCCAGCAGCCGAGCGCGTTGTGATTGGGCCAGCCGGTGGTGGTTGAAAGCCTGCGCCATCGGGGTGACTTGCCCGGCCTTTTTGCGTTTGCGTTTGGGCACCAGGTCGACCC
>JAIFMR010000201.1 GCA_020048255.1 Rhodoferax sp.
GAAGGCGCGGTGACGTTCTGCCACGTCCACCGGTCCCTCCCGCTCATCCAGCATTTTCACGAAGCCGCCCAAGGGAATCCAGGCCAGCACAAATTCAGTGGCGGTCGGGCTGGCTTGCCAGCGCACCATGGGCTTGCCAAAACCAATTGAAAATTGAAGCACCTTGACGCCACAAAGCAAAGCCATTTTGTAATGGCCGTATTCATGGACGGCAATCAGCAACGCAATGGCCAGGATAAAGGCAGGCAAGGTCAGCATGTCAGCCAACGGCAGTTCAATCAGCAACCCATGCGCCGCACAACCTGCTGGGCAGCGTGGCGTGCCAGTGCGTCAAGCGCCAGCAGGTCTTCGAGTGATCCCGGCATGCTGGGTACAACCGAAGACAAGGTCTCCATGTTGACCCTGTGAATCTGATCGAAGCGAATTTTTCGCTCCAAAAAGGACGCAACAGCTATTTCGTTGGCGGCATTCAAGATCGCCGTGCTGCCCGATGGGGCCTCCAGGACTTGCCATGCGAGCTTCAAACCCGGGAAGCGATCGCCATGTCCATGAGAATCGATAGATTCGAAGGTCATGTCCACCATGGCGCTGAAGTCCAAGGCGCTGGCACCCGAGGTGAAACGATCTGGCCATGACAAGCCGTAAGCAATCGGCACCTTCATGTCGGGGGTACCCAACTGCGCAATCACCGAGTTGTCCCGGTATTGCACCATTGAATGGATCACGCTCTGGGGATGAATCACCACCTGAATCTGGCGAGGTTGTACGCCAAAGAGATATCGTGCCTCGATCACCTCTAGGGCCTTGTTCATCATGGTGGCCGAGTCCACTGAAATTTTCCTTCCCATGACCCAATTCGGATGTGCACAGGCTTGTTCGGGCGTGATATCGGCAAAGGTCGCAGGGTCGCGCCGCCGGAAGGGACCGCCAGACGCAGTGAGGATGATTTTGTCGATCTGATCGGTCCACCTGCTCGCATCATCCGGCAGGGACTGAAACACCGCAGAATGCTCACTGTCAATGGGCAACAATTTGGCACCGCCAGCGGTGACTGCCTGCAAAAAGTAGTCACCCCCGACGACCAGCGCCTCTTTGTTGGCCAATAGCAGACGCTTGCCAGCACGGGCTGCAGCCAGACAAGAGGCCAAGCCGGCAGCCCCCACAATGGCGGCCATGACGATATCGACCTGCTCATGACTTGCTATCTCAGAGAGAGCATCAGGTCCGGACAGAACATGGGTTTCAAGGCCATTTGACTGACATTTTTCAGCCAGAATGCGGCCATGTAGCTCACTGGCCATCACAGCAAAGACGGGTTTGAACTGCACACATTGGGCCAGCATTTTTTCAACCTGAGTCGAGGCGCTGAGCGCAAAGACTTGAAACCGCTGTGGATGGAGTGCCATCACCTCCAACGTGCTGACGCCGATCGACCCGGTCGAACCCAAAACGGCAACCCGTTGTCTCTTCAAGCCATTCAAGTCGGTCATGTGCATTCTCAAAACGAAGTCAACATCATCGCCAAGGGCAATGTGGGTAGCAGCGCGTCAACGCGGTCCAACACGCCGCCATGGCCCGGCAGCAGGCCACTGCTGTCCTTGACGCCCGCGCTGCGTTTGACCAAGGATTCCACCAGATCACCCACCACGCTCATCGCCGCCATAAACACTGCCGTGATCACTAAAAAACCCACGCCTCTGGCGCCGACCTGGGTATAGAAACTGGGCACGGATGCACCAATGGCCGCGTCGGCAAAACGCCAAGCAAAAGCCAGTAACACCACGCCGGCCATGCCACCCCAAACGCCTTCCCAACTCTTGCCCGGGCTGATCGACACCGCCAACTTGCTTCGGCTAAATCGCCCGCTCAGTGCACGACCAGAAAAGTACGCACCAATGTCTGCCATCCACACCAGGGCGAGCACAGAGAGCAAATAGTTGGTGCCGATCAGTTTGGCCTGAGCCACCGCCAACCAGGTCAGACACAAGGCCATCCACCCCAGCAACAGCCGCAAAGGCTGCGCATAGTGTGTCCAAGACGCCACACCGGCACGCAATATCCAGGCGCTAGCTAACACCCAGACACCGCCTGTCACCAGCCAAACGCGAGGCAAGGACTGCTCCAACAAGCCCAACCACCACATCGCAATGCAGACCAAAAGACAAGCCAAGCCAGCCAGCCGAGAGGAGACTGCCTGCAGTCCATTCATGCGTGCCCACTCCCAACCGCCTGCTGCGATGAATACCCCGGCAATCACATAAAGCGGTTCTGGCCGGGTATAAAACAGCGCTGGCAACAGCACCATCAATAAAACCAGTGCCGTCAGAATTCTTTGCTTGAGCATCGTAACTTATTGAGCTTGGGCCGATGCAGCTTGGCTGTCAAGCTGACCTGATGTCAGGCCAAATCGGCGTTCTCTCTGGGAAAAAGAGTGGATCGCCAGGTCGAGCGCCGCTTCATCAAAATCCGGCCAAAGCGCATCGGTGAAGAAAAATTCCGAATAAGCCGATTGCCACAACAAAAAATTGCTGATGCGTTGCTCGTCTCCCGTGCGAATCACCAGATCAGGGTCGGGTACATGCGCCAGGGCCATCGCCTGACTCAAATGCGCTTCTGTCACAGACAACCCACGTTCTGCCAGTTTTTGAGCCGCCTGAACAATGTCCCAACGACCACCATAATTGAAACAGACGTTCAGTATCAAGCGTGTATTGCCTGCAGTTGCCACCTCTGCCTGTTCAATGCTGCGCGAAACCCTGGCAGACAAGCCTTGGCGCTCGCCGATGAATCGCAATTGCACGCCATCGGCCTGGAGTTGCTCGACTTCGCGCGACAAGGCAAAAGCGAACAAATCCATCAAGCCGGATACTTCTTCGGTGGGTCGTTTCCAGTTTTCTGAAGAAAACGCAAACACCGTCAACACGCGCACCCCCCGGGCATCACAGGCCTTGGCACAGCGTTTGAGCGACTCCACGCCTTGTTTGTGCCCCGCAATGCGTGGCAAAAATCGCTTGTTGGCCCAACGGCCATTGCCATCCATGACGATGGCAATGTGGTGTGGCACCTGCAAGGCTGTCATGGTCGATCAGACCGCCATGATGTCTTGTTCTTTGGCCACCACCATTTGATCGATCACAACAATGTGTTTATCTGTGACCTTTTGGATATCCGACTCGCAGCGCTTTTGGTCATCTTCAGAAGCAAGTTTGTCTTTGACCAGCTTTTTAATGCTTTCGTTGGCATCCCGGCGCAAGTTGCGCACAGCCACCTTGGCCGTCTCGCCTTCAGAGCGCACCAGCTTGGTCAATTCCTTGCGGCGCTCTTCAGACATGGCAGGCATCGGAACACGGATCAGATCTCCCATGGAGGATGGATTCAGGCCCAAATCGCTGTCGCGGATGGCCTTTTCAATTTTGGCGCCCATGCCCTTTTCCCAAGGCTGAACACTGACCGTTCGGGAATCAATGAGCGACACATTGGCAACCTGGCTGATCGGCACCAATGCACCGTAGTAATCCACATGAACCGTGTCCAAAATGGCTGGGTTGGCACGGCCAGTACGAATTTTGGTCAAATTGTGTTGAAACGCTGCGATGGATTGATCCATCTTGGTTTCCGCAGTTCGCTTGACATCAGCTATTGGCATGTTGTTCTCCTCACTCTACAGTCATCATTGGCGCAATAAAACGAATTTTGACAGACTCATGCAAACACCAGGGTACCCTCGTCCTCACCCAATACAACCCGCTTGAGCGCACCGTGTTTAAAAATCGAAAAGACCTTGATCGGTAGCTTTTGATCACGGCACAACGCAAAGGCCGTGGCATCCATGATTCCCAGATTTTGCGAAATCGCGTCGTCAAAGGACAGTTTGCTGTACCGCGTTGCCGACGGATCTTTTTTTGGATCGGCAGTGTAAACACCATCGACCTTGGTCGCTTTGAGCACGATTTCGGCGCCAATTTCGGCACCCCGCAGCGCCGCAGCCGTATCCGTGGTGAAAAACGGATTGCCAGTACCTGCCGCAAAAATGACCACCTTGCCTTCTTCCAGGTACTGCAAAGCCTTCGGCCTGACATAGGGCTCGACCACCTGCTCGATGGCAATCGCCGACATGACCCGTGCGGTCAATCCCGCCTTGTTCATGGTGTCACCCAAAGCCAAAGAATTCATGACCGTGGCAAGCATCCCCATGTAATCCGCAGTGGCCCGATCCATGCCCACCGAACCACCCGCCACACCGCGAAAGATGTTGCCACCCCCGATAACAACAGCCACCTCCACACCCAGGCGGGTCACCTCGACAATTTCATTGACCATGCGCACAATCGTGTCACGGTTAATGCCAAACTGATCATCACCCATCAGCGCCTCACCCGACAACTTGAGCAAAATACGCTTGTAGGCAGGTTTGGCAACGGTCATGAAAATCTCCTGGGGTTGATGAAAATGCAGTGTGCGAGCTGGTTGAAAAGATCAGCCAGCCTGTTGAGCCGCAGCCACTTGCGCTGCCACTTCAGCAGCAAAGTCGTCGACCTTTTTCTCGATACCTTCACCCACCACATACAAAGTGAACGACTTCACAGTGGTCGAAACCGACTTCAGCATCTGTTCCACGGTTTGCTTGTCGTTTTTGACAAATGGCTGGTTAAACAAAGAGACTTCCTTGAGGTACTTTTGCACGCCACCTTCAATGCGCTTGGCCACAATTTCAGCAGACTGCACAGGTTTTCCAGCCGCGGTCGCTACTGCAGCGTCTTCAGCCGCTTTGGCTGCAGCCACTGAACGCTCACGTGCCACCAAATCAGCGGGAACATCGTCGCTAGACAACGCGACGGGTTTCATGGCGGCCACGTGCATGGCCACATCTTTGGCCGCGGTATCGTCTCCCTCGTATTCCACAACCACCCCGATACGGGTACCGTGCAGATATGAAGCAAGCTTGCTGCCACTGGCAAAACGCTTGAAGCGACGAAAGCTCATGTTTTCACCGATTTTGCCAATCAGGCCTTTGCGTACATCTTCCAACGTGGGACCAAAACCCTCTTGCGAATAAGCACAGGCACCCAAAGCCTCCAGGTCAGCAGGGTTGTGCTTGGCAATCAATGAGGCAGCAGCATTGGCCAAGCCCAAAAAGCTGTCATTTTTAGTGACGAAATCAGTTTCGCAATTGACTTCCAACAGGGCACCGACACCACCCTCCACGCTGTAAACGACAACACCTTCAGCAGTCACGCGGCTCGAGGCCTTGCCCGCCTTGCTACCCAGACGAACGCGTAAAATCTCTTCAGCCTTAGCCATGTCGCCTTCAGCTTCTGTCAATGCGCGCTTGCATTCCATCATTGGCGCGTCAGTCTTGCCACGCAGTTCAGCCACCATGCTTGCGGTAATTGCAGCCATTTTTATCTCCGGATTCAGTTCAGTTAATTAAAAATTTGATTAAAAAAAAGGGGCAACGAAGCCCCCATTTTTTGGGGTCGCAGAAAACCCTTAGGCAGCAGCCTCGTTCACTTCCACAAACTCGTCCGCGCTTTCAGCGGCAGCCACGGCCTTGACCACATCGTCCACCGCATTTGCGCGGCCTTCGAGAATGGCATCAGCAATACCTCGAGCATATAAAGTCACTGCTTTGGATGAGTCATCATTACCTGGAATCACGTAATCAATACCTTCAGGTGAGTGATTGGAGTCCACCACCGCAATGAGCGGAATGCCCAGTTTGCGTGCTTCAGCAATGGCGATCTTGTGATAGCCCACGTCAATCACAAAAATGGCATCCGGCAAAACAGCCATATCCTGAATACCACCGATGTCTTTCTCAAGCTTCTGCAACTCGCGAGCGAACATCAGCTGTTCCTTTTTGCTCATGGCATCCAAACCAGCTTCTTGTTGGATTTTCATATCTTTCAAACGCTTGATGGAGGTCTTGACTGTTTTGAAATTGGTCAACATACCACCGAGCCAACGCTGATCAACGTATGGCACGCCCGCACGCTGCGCTTCAACAGCCACAGTTTCGCGCGCCTGGCGCTTCGTGCCGACCATCAGCACCGTGCCACGCTTGGCAGAAATCTGACGTACAAATTTAGCTGCCTCCTGGAACATCGGCAACGATTTTTCCAGATTAATGATGTGAATTTTGTTGCGATGGCCAAAAATAAAGGGGGCCATCTTAGGGTTCCAGAAGCGGGTTTGGTGACCAAAGTGGACACCAGCTTCCAGCATTTCGCGCATGGTAACTGCCATTTAAAACTCCAAAGGTTAAGTCTAAAATCCAGTCCGTTTTGCTTGCGTTGAATGCCATTTTGGCCAAACGCACAGCAACACCTTGATGAGACTGGTTTGCGATTTACTCTGCAGCAACATGTTGTTGCCTGATTGCAAAGCCTGTCGAGTATAGCATCGCCAAGTATGAAATCGACTCGCATTGGCGGTTCATCGTGGCAGACATTTAAGTGAACTGCAAGTACCATACACGCTTGTATTAAAAACCATTCTGACAACAAGAGGTCACCTGACGCACCCAATGGCTCAATGACAATGCAAAACATGTCACCAGATCTCTCTCAAAAGCTTGCGACCGCGGTCGATGGCATGCCTGCGTTTCCTAAAAGTGTGCAGCGGATTCTTGAGCTCACCCGGGATGTCAACTGCATGCCCAAAGATTTGGTCGAGGTGATCGACAAAGACCCCGTCGTCACGGTCAAAATTCTCAAGGTTGTCAACTCGGCTTATTACCGTTTGCCAAAACAGATCACTTCACTCAACCATGCAGTGGTGTATCTTGGCTTCAACACCATCAAAAATCTGGCCCTGGGTATCGCTGCGATCGGGATGTTGCCCAAGCAAAACGCAGCCGGATTCGATGTGGACCAATACCTGCTGCACTCTCTGTCCACTGCCGGAATCGCCAAAAAATTGGCCACACAGATCGATGGCGCCGACCCCATGGACTGTTTCATTGCCGGTTTATTGCATGATTTTGGGAAAGTCGTTTTTGCTCAGTTCATGCCCAAAGAATTTCGAAAGGCGTTGGAAATATCCCAAGCAGATGGATCGTCACTCCATTTGGCCCTGCGGCAGACCGTCGGGGCAGATCATGCGGTGGTTGGTGCCATGCTGGTCGAAAAGTGGCGATTTGCCACCGAACTGATTGAAACGATTGCGCATCAATATGAAGCGGACCAGCAAGACAGCGCTTTGTTCGCTTGTGTCTTCACTGCCAACCAAATCAGCAAAAAGATGGAGTTTGGGTTTGGCGGTAACCCGTGTATTTATCAACTGCCCACGCAAGTCGCAAGACGAATGGGTGGCACACTCGACGAGATCATCGCGTCGGCAGGCGATCTGGACGCCGCCTTTGAAGATGCCAAATTGTTTGCCAAGACATGACAGGTACAACATGAAAGTGAAATTTTGGGGTGTGCGGGGTTCTATCGCGTCGCCGGGACCGTCGACAGTGCGTTATGGCGGAAACACCACCTGCATCGAGATCCGAACCGACAACAATGAACTCATCATCATTGATGCCGGAACGGGTATCTTTCCGTTGTCACAATCCTTGCTGGCCGAATTGCCCGTGACGGCCAATGTGTTGATTACCCATTCGCACTGGGACCACATTCAGGGCCTGCCCTTTTTTATTCCCAACTTTATTCCGGGTAACACCTTGCGACTGCACGGAGCTTTTGACCCGGTTTCCGGTAAGGGTGTTGAACAGGTGATGTCTGTCCAACTGCAATACAGTTATTTCCCCGTTCGTGAAGCTGAAATGAAAGCGCGGATTGACTACGTGACCTTGACCCCAGGCGAGAGTGTTCAGATTGGCTCAGCCACCGTGACGCCGTTCATGATGAACCACCCGGTCATCGACTTTGGCTACCGAATTGAAGCCAACGGCAAGTCCGTTTTCTTCACGGGCGATCACGAACC
>JAIFMR010000235.1 GCA_020048255.1 Rhodoferax sp.
TCATAACGGGCGTGGCCGGTTTCATGCACGATGCCCATCATGCTGCGAACAAAATCATCGTCGGTGTAGCGTGTGGTGATGCGCACGTCTTCGGGCACGCCGCCACAAAACGGGTGGGTCGACACATCAAGCCGGCCCGCCTCAAAGTCAAAACCCAGAAGGGCCATGATCTCGACCCCCAATGCGCGTTGCTGTTCCACTGGGAAGGGTCCCTTGGCGGCGGTCACGGGCTCCAGGGCTTGCTTGGCCAGGACCTGCTGCACCAGGCTGGGCAGCCAGGTTTTGACATCGCCAAAAATGGTGTCAATGTCGGCGCTGCGGGTGCCGGGCTCGTATTTGGCCATCAAGGCGTCATAGGGGCTGACGCCCTGCGCCTGCGACAGAATTTGCGCTTCTTCACGCGAGAGTTTCACCACCTCGGTGAAATTGGCCAGAAAACCCGCCCAGTCATTGGCTTGGCGCTGGGTGCGCCAGGCGTGTTCACAGTGTGAGCCCGCCAGGCTTTGCGCCTGTACCAAGCGCTCGGTGAGCAAGTTGGCCAGTTGCCAGTCGCGGCGCATCTCGCGCAGATTGGCTTGCTGAAGGTCGTCCAGTGGCTCCGTCGCAGCCGTTTGCAGCAAGTTTGGCAGGGTGGTGTGCGTCAGTGTCTGATGCATCAGCACACCCAATTCGGCCAGGGCCGCGCCGCGTGCCTCATTGCCCTTGGGGGGCATCATGGCGGCCTGGTCCCAGCCTGCGATGGAACCCAGGTGGCTCAAGTGGTGCAGGCGTGTGAAGGTAGTGCAAAGGTCGGTGTAGGCAGGTGTGTTCATGTGTCCAACGGCAGGGGATGAAAATGGAGGTCTGAGCATCGCATGCCTGGGCGCTGTGACGCCCCGAGTCCAACGAATAAACCCGCTGGGTAGAATGACTTTTGATTGATAAACCATACCCTTGCCCATGTCTGAACGCCTTGCCGTGCTTTTGCAGTACTTTTTACCCAAGCAGGCGCTCACTGCCCTGGCGGGTCGGGTGGCGCGCTGGCGCGGGGGCGCGGCCACCACGTCGCTGATTGCGTGGTTTGTCCAGCGTTATCGGGTCAACATGATTGAAGCCGCCAACCCGGACCTGGCCAGCTATGCCACCTTCAATGACTTTTTCACGCGTGAACTGAAACAGGGTGCGCGGCCGGTGGCCGCCGCCGACCTGATCTGCCCGGTAGACGGTGCCATCAGCCAGTTTGGTCCCATCGAAGGGCAACAGATTTTTCAGGCCAAGGGACACCAGTACAGCAGCACTGCGCTGGTGGGCGGTGATGCTGCGCTGGCCCAGCAGTTTGACCATGGCCACTTTGCCACCTTGTATTTGAGCCCGCGGGATTACCACCGCATCCACATGCCCTGTGACGGTCGCTTGACCCGCATGATTTATGTGCCGGGCGATCTGTTTTCAGTCAACCCTGCCACAGCGCGCGGCGTACCGGGCTTGTTTGCGCGCAATGAGCGGGTGGTGTGTGTGTTTGAGGGTGCGCGTGGCCCGTTTGTGCTGGTACTGGTGGGGGCCACCATTGTGGGCAGCATGGCCACCGTTTGGCATGGGGGTGTGAATGCCCCTCGCCCAGGCAGGCTGTGCGAATGGCGCTATGAAGAAAAGAGCATTGTTTTGAAAAAGGGCGATGAGATGGGGCGCTTCCTGCTGGGCTCCACCGTGGTCATGTTGTTTCCCAAGAGCCCGCTGCAGTTCAATGCGGCCTGGCAACCGGGCGGCGCGGTCCGGCTGGGTGAGGTGATGGCCAGCTGATGGGCGTGCTGCGTGGCTACCGAAAAATCACCGTTTTGTGACCATTGATCAGCACTCGGTGCTCGCTGTGCCATTTGACGGCACGGGCCAGCACCTGGCTTTCGGTGTCGCGGCCTAATGCCGTCAAATCTTCGACAGTCTTGCTGTGGTCCACGCGGGCCACGTCCTGCTCAATGATGGGGCCTTCGTCCAGATCCGCCGTCACATAGTGTGCCGTGGCGCCAATGAGTTTCACGCCCCGGTCATGCGCCTGGTAGTAGGGCTTGGCACCCTTGAAGCTGGGTAAAAAACTGTGGTGGATGTTGATGGCACGGCCAGACAGGCTATTGCACAAGTCGTTGCTGAGGATCTGCATGTAACGTGCCAGCACCACCAGCTCGGCCTCTTCGCTTTGGATGATCTCTAACTGTTTGGCTTCGACCTGTGTCTTGGTCGCGGCGGTGACCGGCAAGTGGTGAAACGGCACGTTGTAACTGGCAGCCAGTTGGTAAAACTCGCGGTGATTCGAGACGATGGCGCGAATGTCCAGTGGCAACAGGCCACTTTTCCAGCGAAACAGCAAGTCGTTCAGGCAGTGGCCTTCCTTGCTGACCAGGATGACGGTGCGCATCGGTTGGGCTTGGGCGTGCAACTGCCATTGCATCTCAAACGGCTGGGCGAAACTGCCGAGCTGGTCTTTGAGTTCGGCAAAGCTCAGCTTGGCACAGGCAAACTGCACCCGCATAAAAAACAGGCCGGTGCCGGCGTCGTTGTATTGGGCCGCTTCTTCGATGTTGCCGCTGCGTTCCAGCAAAAAACCGGAAACAGCATGCACCAGCCCCAGGCGGTCGGGGCAGGACAGGGTCAGGATGTAGACAGGGTTCATAGGGCGAGCATTGTCGCAGGTCGAATCAGTATCGATTTGGGTAGGCGCAACTGAGCAGCCAAGGGAACATGGCCTTGACGCGGGAATGGGCGGTAAAAGCGCAGGTGGCGATCGAGAGCCAGTCTTCTTAAAAATATGCGACCATCCGTCTTTTGAACAGATCCAAAGCTGACTTATGCATGAGATGTCGCTCGCCGAGGGTATTTTGCAAACCATTGAAGACGCTGCTGGCAAAGAGAAATTCAACAAAGTGCTGGCGGTCTGGCTGGAAATTGGCCGCCTCTCCAGTGTTGAGACCCAGGCGATGGCTTTTTGTTTTGACGCAGTTACACGCGGCAGTGTGGCAGAGGGGGCACAGCTGCACATCGTTGATGTGGCCGGTGCAGGGTGGTGCATGGAGTGCGCCAAGTCCGTGGAGATGGCCGAAGTGTTTGCCGCTTGTCCGCACTGTGGGGGATACCAGTTGCAGGTGACCGCCGGGACTGAAATGCGCATCAAGGAACTTGAGGTATCCTGAATCTTTATAAGGCAGGCTGGAATAATTGATAAGGCGGTCAGTCCGCCGCTCATCATGATGGAGATTTGATATGTGTGTCACTTGTGGTTGCGGCGCGGCAGATGTCAAGATGGACGGTGAGCCAGGGCATCACGCGCATGATCATGTCCACGCCGACGGTACCCGGCACAGTCACGGGCATGGTCATGAACATGAACATGAACATGAACATGAACATGAACATGAACATGAACACACGCACCCCCATGACCATTCACACGATGCAGTGGCGGGTCACGCGCATTCCCATGCCCCCGGGGTGTCTGGTTCGCGCATGGTGCAGATTGAGCAAGACATTCTGGCCAAAAACAACACCTTTGCGCAGGCCAACCGCCAGACCTTGGCGCAGCGCGGCATCTTTGCCCTGAATCTGGTGTCCAGCCCGGGGTCGGGCAAAACCACCTTGTTATGCAAAACCATCGCCTTGCTGGGGCAGTTGCCGGTCGCGGTCATTGAGGGTGACCAGCAGACCAGCCAGGATGCCGATCGCATCCGAGCCACTGGCGCACCGGCCATTCAGATCAACACCGGCAAGGGTTGCCATCTGGACGCTCACATGGTCGGGCACGCCATGCAGCAACTGGACTTGGCCAACAGTTCTTTGTTGATGATTGAAAACGTGGGTAATCTGGTGTGTCCTGCCGCGTTTGATCTGGGCGAGGCGCACAAGGTGGTGATTTTGTCGGTGACCGAAGGGGAGGACAAACCCATCAAATACCCTGACATGTTCCGTGCTGCCAGTCTGATGCTGCTCAATAAGACCGATTTGCTGCCGTATCTGGACTACGACGTGGACGCGGCCGTGTCCTATGCCCGCCGAGTCAACCCGACCATCCGGGTGATCCAGATTTCTGCCACCCGGGGCGACGGCATGGACGAGTGGTTGGCCTTTTTGCGTGAAGGTGTGGCGCAAGCCTGACCCTTGGGTGGCCGTGCAGGCGCGTCGCATCCGGGTTACCGGTATTGTTCAGGGGGTTGGCTTCAGACCCTTCGTCTGGCGTCTGGCACACGAGAGACAACTCAGCGGTTGGGTTCGAAATGACGCGCAGGGCGTCGAGATGGTGGTGCGGGGCAAACCGGCGCTGCTCGACGATTTGGTGCAGCGGCTAAGCACTGATGCGCCGCCTTTGGCTAGGGTGGATGCTGTAGAAGTTCACGCGGAACTTGTGCAAGGACCCATCGTTGACTCAGGCAGCAGTTTTGTCATTGTGGACAGTTTGGATGGTTTGAATTCGACGGCGATCGGTCCGGATGTGGCCGTATGTACCGATTGCTTGGCGGAGCTGTTTGACCCCGCTGACAGGCGTTGGCGGCACGCCTTCATCACCTGCACCCATTGCGGTCCCCGCTACACCGTCACGCGGGCACTGCCTTACGACCGGCCGCAAACCAGCATGGCGGAATTTCCGCTGTGTGCTTACTGCGCGGCAGAGTACCAAGCCCCTGCGGATCGTCGCTTTCATGCTGAAACCACTTGCTGTCCGCAGTGCGGACCCCGCCTGGCGCTGCGAGATATGCAGGGCCAGTTCCTGGCGGGGGACCCGATTGAGCAAACCTTGTGTTTGTTGCTTGCCGGGCAGATTGTGGCCATCAAGGGGTTGGGTGGATTTCATCTGGCCTGTGATGCGCGCAACCCAGTGGCGGTGGCACGCCTGCGCTTGACCAAAAACCGCGAGGCCAAGCCCTTTGCGGTGATGCTGGCCAATGTCACCAGCGCTGCACCTTTCGCGCATGTGAGCGCTGCAGAGCAAGTACTCTTAGAAAGCCGTGAGCGACCTATTGTGTTGTTGCGATCCAAGGCGGTTACCGATGCGGCACTGCCGGGTGTGGCGCCCGGGTTGGCGGATCTGGGGGTGATGTTGCCTACCACTCCGATTCATTTCCTGCTGTTTCATGAAGCAGCCGGCCAACCACCGGGCAGCGCTTGGCTGCAACAGCCGCATGACCTGGTGTTGGTCATGACAAGCGCCAACCCGGGGGGTGAGCCCATTGTGCGCGAGGGTGCTGAGGCGTTAACGCGCCTGGCCGGCATTGCGGATGCGGTGCTGGACCACGACCGTGACATTGTGGCGCGCTGTGATGACAGTGTGTTGCGGGTCAACGGTGACCAAACCCTGTTTGTGCGGCGCAGTCGGGGTTACGCGCCCCTGGCAATCCGGTTGCCTCACGCCGGCCCATCGGTCTTGGCCCTGGGTTCGCATTTGAAAAATACGGTGTGTGTCACCCGCGGTGATCAGGCCTTTTTATCGCCTTATGTGGGAGATTTAGAGAACGTCGCAAGCTGTGAATTTCTGGATGAAACGGCGCAGCGCATGCTGCGTCTTCAAGGGGTGTTACCGGACATTTTGGCGCACGATTTGCATCCAGACGACTACAGCACGCGCGCCGCTGCTGTGCTGGCGCAACAGCTCGGGGTGCCCATGGTGGCGGTGCAACACCACCATGCGCACATCGCTGCCGTGTGTGCTGAGCATGGCCGCTGTGACCCGGTGCTGGGCTTGGCGTTGGATGGTTTTGGCTTGGGTTCCGACAACACCGCCTGGGGCGGTGAGTTGCTGTATGTGGACGGTGCTCAGTGCGTTCGGTTGGGGCATCTGGAACCCTTGCCCCAGCCGGGTGGTGACCATGCTGCGCGTGAACCCTGGCGCATGGCGGCGGCCGTTTTTCATGTGGTGGGTCGGAGTGCAGAGATTTCCACCCGCTTCAACGTGCCTGCTGCCAAGACGCTGGCGGCCATGTTGCAGCGCCAGTTCAACAGCCCTTTGACGTCCAGCCTGGGCCGAGTCTTTGATGCGGCCGCGGGTTTGCTGGGGGTTTGCTCACACATGCAATACGAAGCCCAGGCCGCGATCCTGCTGGAACAGGCCGCGCTGCGGCATATTCAAGCCCACGACTGGCCACCGCCCATGCTTCAAGGCTGGTCGATTCAACCCGGCATGCGCCTGAGTTTTTTGCCGCTGCTGGAGATGCTGACGCAGGCCCCAGTGCTTGACCATGCCGCGGCACGTTTTCATGCCACGCTGGTCGCGGGTCTGACCGACTGGGTGATGCACGCGGTCGCCAAGACAGGAATCCGGACCCTGGCGTGGGGTGGCGGCTGCTTTTTGAATACCTTGTTGTCGTCCGGTCTCGCGCTGCAACTGCAGCAGCGCGGTGTGACCGTGCTGCCACCTACGCGCACTTCGGCGGGCGATGGCAGTATCGCCCTGGGCCAAGCGTGGGTGGCTATGCAGTCTTCGGAGTAGTCGATCCTACGACCAGAGGAGGTTTTTCAGAGCCGGCTATTTGGGCTCTGCCAGGATTTGGTCATAGAGTTCCCATGACAGGGCGGCATCTTCAGCGCTCACGATGCGCACCGCTTGCTCCATGCTGACCATCACGAAGTCACCCACTTTTGGCAGCTCATCACGCAACATGAACAGCGTGATGTCACGCTGAGCCCCGCGCGCCTCACAGCGGGCTGAAAAACCATCGACATGGGTGATTTGCATTGGAACGGCCAGGCACATGACAGCAGAGCGGGGTAGGTTGATCAGTCTTTTGACATCTTACCGTCGATTGTTTGATCTGGATCAAAAAACGTTGGGGCGGTAAAACTATATTTGCGCACACTTAAGTCCACCCTTGAACGCCTCCTCATGAAAATTCTTGTGCTTGGCATTGGCAATACGCTTCTCAGCGATGAGGGGGTAGGCATTCATGTGCTGAACGCGCTCGGGGCTGGCGCACCATTGCCCCCCGATGTGGAATTGCTCGACGGTGGCACCCTGTCTTTCACCCTGGCCGGTCCAATTCAGGATGCAGATGCTCTCATCGTCGTGGATGCAGCTCAGATCAAATCAGCGCCCGGTACCTGGCAACAATTCGAAGGTGAGCAGATGGACACTTTCTTGTTGCACAACCGTCAGTCCAGCGTGCACGAAGTGGGCCTGACGGATTTGCGTGCGATCGCCATCCTGGCGGGCCATTGGCCAGAGCGACGTGCCATGCTGGCGATCCAGCCGCAGTTCATGGACTGGGGCGAGATCCCGACCCCCGCCGTAGCGGCTTCCATTCCGGCGGTGGTGCAGGCCATTCGTGCGTTGATTGAGGATTGGTTGCATGAAGCTTAAGGACATTCCCGTCGTTGCCATGGATGCGCCGATCAGCGCGGCGCCATTGTCGGGCCATGCGTCGGTGTTGTTACGGGAAATCGCAGAACGTGTGCGCCACTGGATAGAGACCGGTGAAACAGCCACCATCGATTTATTGGCCATGCCCCTGAATGCGACAGATCTTGACTGGTTGCGTGAGCGTTTGGGCACCGGCGAAATTCGCATCACCTTAGACGCAGATGGTGAGTCGACTTTGAACGAGACCAATTGCCCAGGTGTTTGGTGGGTCATGCACCACAACCCCAACGGGGGCGTGATGTCGGCGTTCATTGAGGTCGCGCCGGTGCCGGAGTTGGTGAAAGCGCATCGGGACGATGTTCAGGGTGGTTTGGAACGCCTTGAATGGCTGATTACAGATTTGGGTTGATAAGAGCAAAAGGCAGGACGCAAGCGTTGGGTGGGGTAAGGTATTTTCCAGGTCAGAATTTGGAGACAAGAGGTAAATCATCATGCAAGGACCCTTGATTGAATCATTGGCTCGCCAAGGCATCAGCCGGCGAAATTTTGCCAAAT